>JARRJC010000037.1 GCA_037379885.1 Limibacillus sp. | reverse complement strand
GACCGGGAGGGCTTCGAGGGCAAGGTCTTCTACGTCTGGTTCGATGCGCCGATCGAGTACATCGGCTCGACCAAGGAATGGGGCGATGAAGCGCCCGAGGAGCGCGACTGGAAGTCCTGGTGGGACAACGAGGCCAAGGACCTGCGGTATGTGCAGTTCATGGCCAAGGACAACGTGCCGTTCCACACCGTCAGCTTCCCTTGCACCATCATCGGCTCCCACGAGCCCTGGAAGCAGGTGGACTTCATCAAGGGCTTCAACTGGCTGACCTACTATGGCGGCAAGTTCTCCACCAGCCAGAAGCGCGGCATCTTCATGGACAAGGCGCTGGAGGAGTTCCCGGCGGACTACTACCGCTATTGGCTCATGGCGAATGCGCCGGAGGGCTCGGACAGCTCCTTCACCTGGCAGGCCTTCGCCGATGGCGTCAACAAGGACCTGGCGGATGTCTTGGGCAACTTCGTCAACCGCACGCTGAAGTTCACCGTTGCGCGCTTCGGCGAAAGCGTGCCGGAGGGCGGCGAATGGGGCGCGGCGGAAGACAAGCTCGCCGCCGATCTGGAGAAGCTCGTCAAGCGCTATGCGGAGAACATGGAGGCGGTGCAGGTGCGCAAGGCGCTGGCCGACCTGCGTGCGATCTGGGTGCTGGGCAATGAATACCTGACCGAAGCGGCGCCCTGGTCGGCGATCAAGGAGAACCCGGAAGCCGCCGCCCTCTCGGTGCGCGTGGCGATCAACCTGATCCGGCTCTTCGCGGTTCTGGCCCATCCGGTGATCCCGCGGGCGGCTGGCCAGCTTCTGGAAAGCCTTGGGCTACCCGGCGATGCGCCCGACTGGCCTGCAAAGCCGGTCAAGGAGGAGCTTCAGGCGCTGCCGGCCGGGCATGCCTTTCAGGTGCCGCCGATCCTGTTCGAGAAGATTCCGCCAGAGCGGGTGGAGGACCTCATGGCCCGTTACGGCGGCGACCCCGCCTTGGCGGGCTAGCTCCAGGGACCTTTCGGCGGGTCGTCTGAGCCCCTCGGCGGGCGCTTCATCCGTATCCCCTTCTTGATGCCCGTGATGCCGCCATAGGGTGCCGTGTCGCGCTTGAAGAAGGGGGTCAGCGCCATACCCAGCAGGAAACCGCCGATATGCGCCCACCAGGCGACCGAAGCGCCTGCGCCGCCGTCTCCCAGGGCGCTGAAGACCTGAAAGCCCATCCAGACCACCAGTAGGATGAAGGCGGGCACCGGCAGGATCAGCCAGCCGATCAGCGTCAGGATCGACGACCGTGGGTGCAGCAGCAGATAGGCGCCCATGATGCCGGAGACGGCGCCGCTCGCGCCCACTACGGGCATGGTCGATCCGGGCTGCGCGATGGCGTGCGCCAGGATCGCCCCGATGCCGCAGATCAGATAGAAGGCGAAGAAGCGGCCGTGGCCCATGGCGTCTTCGACATTGTCGCCGAAAACCCTCAGGAACAGCATGTTGCCGATCAGGTGCCACCAGCTCCCATGCAGGAAGTTGGCGGTCAGGAGCGAGAGGTAGGGCGCCACCATCCAGGGCGCGGGTTCAGCGTTTCCGAAGACCAGCGCGGGGATCGACCCGTAGGCGAAGACGCTCTCCTGGAAATCGCGGGCGCTGCCGTTCACCTGATAGAGAAACACGACGATGCAGAGCGCCATCAGGCCGTAGGTGACATAGGGCCGCTCGATCCTGAGATGCGGATTGCGGTCGTAGAGGGGAATGAACATGGAGCGCGCGCCCGGGCGTCAGTCGTCTTCGCCGGGCAGTTCCCCGGGAAGCTGTGGCAGGGCGGGGTCGGCGCGGACCCAGGACAGCTTGTCATGCAGGAAGCTTTCGCGCTGCGGAGGATGGGCTTCCGGCTCGTCCAAGCTGCCGATGGTCAGGTCCAGTTCCTTGGGCCAGCGGCTCGAATCAAAGATCACGGGAGTTCCGCAAACAGCACAGAACCCGCGCCGACCATGGTCGGAAGACTGATAGTAGCGCGGCTCACCCTTGACCCATCGGAAAGTGGCGCTGGCGACCGTGGCCCAGACGACCGGCGTCGTGCCGCTGGCGCGGCGGCATTGCCCGCAATGGCACGCGTCGACCGCCTGAACCGGCCCCGCCTCATAGCGGAGCGCGCCGCAGGCGCAGCCGCCCGTGACCCTCTGGTCCTCCCCGGCCACCCTCAAACCGTCCTCAGGTAGTACTGGAAGTCAAGGGCCGTGGGCTCGGCGAAGAAACGGTCTGCCTCGCCTTCCTTGAGCGCGGCATAGACCTCCAGCGAGTCCGCTCCGAAGTAGTCGCGCAGGAAGCGCGACTCCCTCAAGGCGCTGAGCGCGGCGAACCAGTTGCCGGGCAGGGCGGGGTGCTCCTGCTCATAGCCATTGCCTTCGACCGGCGCGCCGGGGTCGATCTTCTCCACGAGCCCCTTGTGCATGCCCGCCAGAACCGCGGCGGCCACCAGGTAGGGGTTGGCGTCTGCGCCCGCGACGCGGTGCTCCAGGTGGCGCGACGCGGCGGGGCCGCCCGGAATGCGAAGGCTGACGGTGCGGTTGTCAGCGCCCCAGCAGGCGGCGAGCGGTGCGTAGGAGGAGCGGCGGAAGCGGCGGTAGGAGTTGCCGCCCGGCGCCCAGATCGCCATGGCGTCCCCCATGGTGGCCTTCAGGCCGCCGATGGCATGGCGCAGCGCCTCGTTGCCGAGCCGGTCCTCGCTCGAGAAGTGGTTCTCGCCCGCTTCGGTTTCGAGCGAGGCGTGGAGATGCATGCCAGAGCCGCTGTATTGCGCATAGGGCTTGGCCATGAAGCAGGCGCAGAGGCCATGCTTGGCGGCGACGCCCTTGATGGCCCGTTTCAAGCGTATCGCCTCATCACAGGCGAGCAGGGCGTCGCTGCGGTGCTGGAGAACGAGTTCCATCTGGCCTGGCGCGTATTCGCTCAAGAGGGTCCGCGCGGGCAGACCTTGGACCTCGCAGGCCTGATAGAGCTCCGCGAAAAAGGGCTGGAAGTCTTCCAGGTCGCTCAGAAGGTTGGCCTGCAGCTTGCTGGGAGCGGCCTGGCCGTTCAGCGGTCGCGGCGGTTGCGCCCGGTGTTCGGCAGCCGCCGAGAGGTCCAGCAGGTAGAACTCCATCTCCACGGCGACCACGGGTCTGAGCTTCAGGGCCGCGAAGCGGTCGACCACACGCTCCAGAATGGCGCGGGGATCGGTGAAGAAGGGGCGGCCATCGGGTTCTTCCACCGTCACCTGGAACTGTGCTGCCTCGGGCCCGGCCCAGGGGGAGAGGAGCAGGCTTCCCGGAATGGGCCGCGCGGGCTTGTCCGGATCGCCGTGGTCGAAGCAGAGCCCGGTTTCCGGCACGTCTTCGCCGGTCACGTCCAGGACGGTGATGGATTCAGGGAAGGGCCGGCCATGGGTATAGGTGGCCGCCAACTCTTCCCGGCGCAGAATCTTGCCCCGCTGCACACCGCAGAGGTCGGTGTAGATCATGGTGAAGCTGCGTGCTTGCGGGTGGCTCGACAGGAAACGGTCCAACTCGCCGGACAGCGCGCTCTTGTCCTGGGGTTCGCTTGGCATGGCGTCTATAGCTCCAGTTCGCACCAAACGGGCGTGTGGTCGGAGGCCTTCTCCTCACCGCGCGGTCCCCGGTCGATCTCGCAGGCGACGAGCCGGTCCGTCGCCTGGGGGCTGAGCAGCAGGTGATCGATGCGGATGCCCTTGTCCTGTTGCCAGGCGCCCCGCTGGTAGTCCCAGAAACTATAGTCGATCTTGCTGGGGTGCAGTTCGCGGAAAGCTTCCGCATAACCGAGGTTCAGGATCTCCCGGAAGGCTTGGCGCGTCTGTGGCAGGAAGAGGGCGTCGTCGGCCCAGGCCTTGGGGTCGTGGCAGTCCTCGGGCTGCGGGATGCAGTTGTAGTCGCCCCCCAGCACCACAAGCTGCTCGCTCTTCAATAGGCTTTCGGCCTGCGCCTTCAGGCGCTTCATCCAGGCGAGCTTGTAGTCGTACTTCTCGCCGGGCGCGGGATTGCCGTTAGGCAGATAGATGCTGGCGACGCGCAGACCGAAGGTGGTCGCTTCAAGATAGCGGGCCTGGCTGTCATCCGAGCCACCCGGCAGGCCTTCCTGCACATCCTCGATCGCTTCCTTGGAGAGAATGGCGACGCCGTTGTAGCTCTTCTGGCCATGGGCATGGGCCTTGTAGCCCAGGGCCTCGAAGGCGAGGGCGGGGAACTTGTCGCTCTCGCACTTGATCTCCTGGAGCAGCACCACGTCGGGCTCGGCGGCCTTCAGCCAGGCTTCGGCGTTCGGCAGCCGGGCATTGATGGAGTTCACGTTCCAGGTGGCGATCTTGACCATGACAGGACCTTAGGGGCGAAACGAAAAGTCCCGCGCCCCATTCGGGTGGCGCGGGACCGGCAATCTAGCAACAGCGGCGGCCTCTGTCAGCCGCAGCCTTCTAGATGGAGAAAGACGTGCCGCAGCCGCAGGAGGCGGTCGCGTTCGGGTTGTCGATCTTGAAGTAGGCGCCCATCAGGTCTTCCACGAAGTCGACCTCGGCGCCCGCCAGCAGCTGTATCGAAACCTCGTCCACGACGATCTTCGCGCCGTCCCGCTCAAAGGTCAGGTCGTCGGCGTTGACGGCATCGTCGAAGGTGAAGCCGTACTGGAAACCCGAACAGCCGCCGCCTGACACCGAAATGCGCAGCATCAGCGCCTCGTCGCCTTCCTGCTCCATAAGCCAGGCGATGCGCTTTGCGGCATTGGCGCTCAGGGTCAGTCCCTGCATCTCAGCGACGTCGCTCATGACTGCGTTGTAACTCCTCGACTCCGGTGTGGTCTTGTGTCTCTGTCGTCCGGCACCCCTAAATGTAAGAAGCTTCTTCCTTCTGTCAAAGCCCTTTGCCCGGCGCGATGCTTCTAGAGTAGGTTTCGCGCCATGAACCAGCCGTACCTCAGCCCCTATGCCTGCCGCCCGGAGAACAGCCGGGGGCGGCGCTACGCGACGGATGAGAGCCATACGCGCTCTGCCTTCCAGCGCGACCGCGACCGCATCTTGCATGCCGGGGCCTTCCGGAAGCTTCAATACAAGACCCAGGTCTTCGTGGTCCACGAGGGCGACTACTATCGAACCCGTCTCACGCATTCGCTGGAGGTGGCGCAGATCGCCCGCTCGATCTCGCGGGCCCTGGGACTCGATGAAGACTTGGCGGAGGCCTGCGCTTTGGCCCACGACCTGGGCCATCCCCCCTTCGCGCACGCCGGGGAGGATGCGCTTCAGGAGGCCATGGAGCCTTTCGGCGGTTTCGACCACAACGAACAGACCTTCCGCATCCTGACCGAACTGGAGCAGCGCTACGCGGACTTCGACGGTCTGAACCTGACCTGGGAGACGCTGGAGGGCGTGGCCAAGCACAACGGGCCGCTGGGCGGGGAGGGGAACCGCCCACTGCGCCCGCGCATTGCCGCCTTCGACCGGGAATGGCGGCTGGAACTGAACGAGCATGCGGGGGCCGAGGCTCAGGTCGCCGCTCTCTCCGACGACATCGCCTACAACAGCCATGACGTGGACGATGGCTTGCGCTCCGGCCTCATCACCGAAGAGCAACTCGACGAGGTGCCCCTGGTGGGCGATCTCTACCGGCAGGTCCGGGCGCTTCATCCGGCCGCCGACGCCGCGCGCCAGCGCTACGAAGTGATCCGCCGCATGATCACCCACATGGTGGACGACCTGATCGCCGAGACCCGCCGCCGGGCCGACGAAGCGCAAATTGCCTCGCCAGAGGATGTCAGGGCGCTGGGCCGGCCGCTGGTCGCCTTTTCGGAGGCCATGCGGGAGAAGGACCGGGGCCTGCGGGGCTTCCTGCTGACCCATCTCTACCGGCACACCAAGGTGAATCGCACGCGGCGGAAGGCGAGACGGATTGTCTCCGACCTCTTCCAGTGCTATCTGGCCGAACCCGAATGCCTGCCGGACGGCTGGCGCGCGGAGGCCGAGGAGACGAACGAGGCGGCGGCCCGCGCCCAGATCGTGACGGACTACATCGCTGGCATGACAGATTCCTACGCCATGAAGGAGCACCGGCGCCTTTTCGATCTGAATGCGCTGTCAGAGAAATGAATCTTTTCAATTACCTAAAAGATAGACTTCAGACTGAACTGGAGGCGATGGTCGCCGAAGGCGCTTTGCCCGACGGCCTGCCGCTGGAGCGCTGCGTGGTCGAAGCGCCCCGCGATGCGAGCCATGGCGACGTCGCGACCAACGCCGCGTTGGTGCTGTCGAAGCCCGCGGGCCTCAAGCCGCGCGATCTGGCCGATCGGCTTCTGGCGCGCATGACTGTCTGGGATATCGTCGAGGCGGGCGAAGTCGCCGGCCCCGGTTTCATCAACCTGCGGCTCGCGCCGGGCTTCTGGCACGAGCGTTTGCGCGACATTCTCCAAGCAGGGGAAGCCTATGGTGAGAGCGATATGGGAGGGGGCCGCAAGGTCAACGTCGAGTATGTCTCGGCCAATCCCACGGGGCCGCTGACGGTCGGCCACGCCCGTGGCGCGGTGGTGGGCGATGCGCTTGCCTCTCTTCTCGACAAAGCCGGGTTCGCGGTCACGCGCGAGTACTACATCAACGACGCCGGCGGGCAGGTGGACGTCCTGGCCCGGTCCGCCTATCTGCGCTACCGCGAGGCTCTGGGCGAGGCCATCGACGAGATTCCGCCCGGCCTCTATCCCGGCGAATACCTGAAAGACGTCGGCAAGGCCCTGAGCGAGAGGGACGGCGACAAGTGGCTGAACGCGGAGGAGGAAGCCTGGCTGCCTGAGGTTCGGGCCTTCGCGATTGCGGCCATGATGGACCGGGTGAAGGCCGACCTCGACCTGATCGGCATCCATCAGGAAGTCTACAGTTCCGAGCGCGCCCTGGTGGAAGCCGGGGGCGTGGAGCGGGTGGTCGCTTTCCTGGAAGAGCGCGACCTGCTCTACACGGGAATCCTGGAGGCGCCGAAAGGCAAGACGCCCGAAGACTATGAGCCGCGCCCGCAAACCCTGTTCCGAGCGACGCAGTTCGGCGACGACGTCGACCGTCCGCTGCGCAAGTCGGACGGCGCCTGGACCTACTTCGCGGGCGACATGGCCTATCACCTCGACAAGTTCCAGCGCGGTTTCGCGCTTCAGATCGATGTTTGGGGCGCCGACCACGGCGGCTACGTCAAGCGCATGAAGTCCGCCGTCAAGGCGCTGACCGAAGGCCAGGGCGAGCTGCACATCGTGCTCTGTCAGCTGGTCAAGCTGCTGCGCGGCGGCGATCCGGTGAAGATGTCGAAACGCTCCGGCACCTTCATCACCCTCGCCGACATGGTGGAGGAGGTGGGCAAGGACGCTCTCCGCTTCATCATGCTGACGCGCAAGTCGGACCAGCACCTGGACTTCGATTTCGAGAAGGTGCTGGAGCAGAGTCGCGAGAATCCAGTCTTTTATGTCCAGTACGCCCATGCGCGCTGCCGCTCGGTGCTGCGGCACGCTGCCTCGGAAGTGGCGGAAATTCCACAAGATAATGTGGCTTTGGCCGGTCAGGCCCACAATCGCTTGACCGACCCCGACGAGCTTGCTTTGATCAAGTTGATGGCGGGCTGGCCGAAGGTCGTCGAAGGCGCGGCGGAAAGCTATGAGCCGCACCGCATCGCCTTCTACCTCTACGATCTGGCCGCTGCCTTCCATCAGCTCTGGAACAAGGGCAGGGACGACACGACCTTGCGCTTCCTGCAACCCAACGATCTTGAGCTGACGGGCGCGCGCCTGGCCCTCGTGCAGGCGCTGGCGACGGTGATCGCCTCCGGGCTCAAGCTCATGGGGGTCCAGCCGGTCGAGGAGATGTGAGATGCCGTCAGGGGACGACTACGGCAGACGAGAAGCGCTCTACGCGGGAGAGCGCCCTGTGATCAATGAAGAAGAACAGCGGCGCGCCAGGCAGGCGAGCCGCAAGCGGTCGCGTGGCGCGCGCTGGCTGGCCCGGCTTTCCGCCTTGGCGGTGCTGGCGCTCTTCGGCGGGATCGTCTGGTACGCCTATTCCTGGGGCGTCGGCGAGGTCGGCGAAGGGCAGATACCCATCGTCCGCGCCGCCGAAGGTCCCGAGAAAACGCTTCCCGATGAGCGGGGCGGGCTTGAGGTTCCCTACCAGGACAGCCTCGTCCTGAACGGCAGCGAGGAGGGGGTGGAGCGCATCGTTCCCCCGCCGGAAGAGCCTCTGCCCCTGGAAGCCATGCCGGAACCCGCGGCGGCGCCGGCACCCGCGGCAGCGCCCGAAATAGCCGAAACTCAAGCAGAGGGCACGGCCCCCGCGCCCTCCGAGGATCCCATCGGCCAGATGATCCAGACGGCCGAGTTGGAAAGCGGCGGCAGCGATCCGGCGGCTGAAGCTGATCCTTTGCCGGAGGTGAAGCCCGAGGCACCCGAAGCAAATTCCGAGGCGGCGTCTGCGCCCACACCCGACCCCACACCCGACCCTGGCGTGACGCAGCAGGCTCAGGTCGGACAGGTGAGCGGTTACCAGGTCCAACTCGCCGCCGTCCAGGATGCCTCAGCGGCTGAGCGGGAGTGGCGCAGGCTGCAGGGGTTGCATCCCGAGTTGCTTGGCAACCTCACCCTCTTCACCGAAACGGTGGAGATCGAGGGGCGTGGCACCTTCCACCGTATCCAGGCGGGCCCCTTGCCAAGCCGGGAGACGGCGGCGGACCTGTGCGATGTCCTGAAGGGCCGGGAGCAACCCTGCCTCGTGGTCTCACCGTAGGACGGGAGGCGCAGAAAAACCCTTGCTGGCTTCAATCTTCGGACTTGAAGGAACACAAATAAACGACTGGGAAAAAGCATTTTTCCGGGAGTCGAACCCTGTTGGGTTCATCCTGTTCGCGCGCAACGTGGAGAGCCCCGATCAGCTTCGCGCCCTGACCCTGGAGCTGCGCGACTGCGTCGGGCGTCAGGATGCACCGATCCTGATCGATCAGGAAGGCGGGCGGGTGCAGCGCATGGGGCCGCCGAGCTGGCGCAAGGCGCCGCCGGCAGAATGCTTCTCAGAGCTCCATGCCCGCGATCCGAAGGCTGGGGTGGCGGCCTGCCGGGCGAACGCCGCCCTGATGGGCTTGGATTTGATCGAGGCGGGAATCACCGTGGACTGCGCGCCGGTCTTGGACCTCAGGGTCGAAGGCGCGCATGACATCATCGGGGACCGCTCCTATGGTTCGGATCCGGACCGGGTGACAGCCCTGGGCCGCAGCGTCTGCGAGGGTCTCTTGTCGGCTGGCGTCCTGCCGGTGATCAAGCACCTGCCCGGACATGGCCGCGCGGGCGAAGACAGTCACGAGGCGCTGCCGCGCGTCTCAGCCAGCCTCGATGAGTTGGAGGCAAGCGACTTCAAACCGTTCCGCGCCTTGAAGGATGCGACCTGGGGCATGACCGCGCATATCGTTTACGATGCGCTTGACCCCCAGCGGCCGGCAACGCAGTCGCCGGAGGCCCTGCGCTTCCTGCGCGAGGAGATCGGCTTCGATGGTGTATTGGTGAGCGATGACCTCTCCATGAAGGCCCTGGGCGGCGCGTTCGAGACGAGGGCCGCCTTGGCCCTGGAGGCGGGTTGCGATCTCGTGCTTCATTGCAATGGCGACCGGGCCGAAATGGCGAAGGTCGCCAAGGGCAGCGCCAGCCTGACCCAGGCGGCGAAGCAACGCCTGGAGCGAGGCGAAGCGACGCGGCGGGATGCAAAGGAAGTCCTGGATCGCGCGGCGCTGAGCGATGAACTCAACCGATTGCTGGCCTCGGCGCCGGCGGCGGTCTAGGAAGCGGGCGATAGCATGGCCGAAGACGACAGCAGAACGCCGGACGGCTTCGAGGAGGATGCACCCCTCGACCTGGAGGGCGTGCTGAAGCTCGATCTGGAGGGCTTCGAGGGTCCGATTCACGTGCTGTTGGAACTGGCCCGCGATCAGAAGGTGGATATCCTTCAGATCTCCATGACGCAACTGGCCGACCAGTACTTGGAGTTCATTCGTCAGGCCAAGAAACTGCGTCTGGAACTGGCCGCGGATTACCTCGTGATGGCGGCCTGGCTTGCTTACCTGAAGTCGCGGCTGCTACTGCCGACCCAGAAGGAAGAGGAGGGCGAAGAGCCCTCCGCCGTCGCCATGGCCGCCGCCCTGCGGTTCCAGCTTCAAAGGCTGGAGGCCATGCAGCGACTGGGCAAGCAACTGCTGGAGCGCCCGCGCCTGGGCAGCGAGATCTTCGCGCGCGGGGAGCCCGAGCGTTTGGAGACGGTGCAGCACACCCGCTACGACGTATCGCTGTTCGAACTGTTGCGCGGCTACACGCGACACCACGCCAGGGTCAAGGCCAGCAGCCTCCAGGTGCAGGCCTTCGATCTCTACAGCGTCGAGGATGCTTTGCAGCGTCTGACGCATTTCCTGGGCAACCTTCCGGATTGGAGCGAAATGAGTTCCTTCCTGCCTCGCGACCTGCGCGATGATCTGATGATCCGCTCCGCCGTGGCCTCGACCTTCGCAGCCAGTTTGGAGCTTGCGAAGTCGGGCAAGCTGGAGTTGCGGCAGGATGGCGCCTTCGGTCCCCTCTACCTGCGCAGCAAGAGTGAGGGGTCATGAGCGGGGGCTTCGACAACCTGCGGCTTCTGGAAGCGCTGCTGTTCGCCTCGGCGAAACCGCTGACGCTGAAGGACCTGAAACGCCACTTCCCGGAGGAGGTGGAACTGGAACCGCTGCTTGATGAGTTGATGCAGCGCTACGCCAATGGCGGCGTCAGCCTGCAAAGGATCGGAGACGCCTGGGCCTTTCGCACGGCGCCCGATCTCGCGCCTCACATGAAGCTGGAGCAGGAGGTGACGCGCAAGCTGTCCCGGGCGGCGGTCGAGACGCTGGCGATCTGCGCCTACCACCAACCGATCACGCGCGCTGAGATCGAGGAGATCAGGGGCGTTGCCATCTCCAAGGGAACCCTGGACCTGCTGCTTGAGGCGGGCTGGATACGCCCGCGCGGCCGCCGCCGGACGCCGGGCCGACCGGTGACCTGGGGCACGACGCCAGCCTTCCTGGACCACTTCGGTCTGGAGAGCGTTGACGAACTGCCGGGCATTGACGAGTTGAAGGCGGCGGGCCTGCTGGACAAACGCCCGGCGCTGACCGCGCTCTCCGCGCGCGGGATGCTGACCGAGATTGGCGATGCCGACGACACCGACGCAGGCGACGAGCCCGAAGAAGAGGATGCGCTCGACGAGAGCGAAATCGATATGGCCGTCGCCGAGGACTTCGGCTCCGATATTGCCCTGGAAGAAGACGAGGATGCCGCTGCCCCGCGGGACGAGCAGGAGCCGGACGAAGAGTCCGATGAGCCCGAATCCCGCCGCGAGGGCTCGCAATAGCCGCCGCTGCTCCCTATCTTGCCCTCGGGCGTTTAGTTCCCTGCACAGCAAAGAACCATCAGCCGGAAGGTCCATGGAAGTCCTCGCACTCAAGTCGGTCCACCACTGGTATGGCGACATCCATGCCGTCGACGATCTTTCGATCGCCGTCGAAGCGGGGGAGGTCGTCTGCCTACTGGGCCCCTCGGGCTGCGGCAAGACCACCGCGCTGCGTGTGGCCGCGGGACTGGAGACCTTGCAGGAGGGTGAGGTCCGCCTGGGCGGCAAGGTCGTTGCCGACGGCAGGCGCGACATGGCGCCGGAGGACCGGAACGTGGGCCTGGTGTTTCAGGACTACGCGCTCTTCCCCCATCTGACGGTGGAAGCGAACGTTGGCTTCGGGTTGACCCGCTTTTCCTCCGCCGAACGCAGGGAGCGGGTCCAGCACGCCTTGAAGCTGGTGGGCATGGCCGGGCAGGCGCGCAGCTATCCCCATCAGCTCTCAGGAGGGCAGCAGCAGCGGGTGGCTCTGGCCCGCGCGCTGGCGCCTCGTCCGCCGGTGATGCTTCTGGACGAACCCTTCTCCGGCCTTGATTCCCGTTTGCGCGGTCAGGTGCGCGACGAAGCGCTCCACGTCTTGAAGGAAGTTGGCGCCGCGACGCTTCTGGTCACGCACGACCCTGAAGAGGCGATGTTCATGGCCGACCGGATCGCCGTCATGAAGGACGGCAAGCTGATGCAGGTCGGCACACCTGCGGAGCTCTACTTCGCGCCCGAGAACGCCTTTGTCGCCTCCTTTCTCGGCGACACGAACCGCTTGGTCGGTCAGGTGTCTGGCGGCAGCGTCGCAACCCCGCTCGGAGATTTGGAGGCCAAGGGCTTCGATGAGGGCGCGGAGGTCGAGGTCCTGATCCGTCCCGAGGCGCTCCAGTTGATGGCCGGGCAGGGGGACGCCGGTGACGGCGCCGGGCTCGTGGAGGTCGAGGCGGCCCGGCTCCTGGGCCGCAGCAGCCTAATTCACCTTTCGACCGGCGCTTCGGAGGAGGGTGCGCGCCTGCATCTCCACGCCCGGGTTCCAGGCCGTTTCCTGCCGTCCGAGGGCGAGCGCCTGAAAGTGCAGCTCGACCGCAGTCAGGCCTTTGTTTTCCCTGTAGGCACTGCTAGATAGTGGATGAAGTTCGCGTGGCATTGCCGTGCAGGCCGTATTTTGCGATAGTCCGCCACGAGCACTGCTCCAGCGGGCAGGGAAATTCTAGGGAGAAGCCCAAATGGGTAGTTTTAGCATCTGGCACTGGTTGATCGTTCTGGCGGTCGTGCTTCTGCTTTTTGGCGGCGGCGGCAAGATTCCCAAGCTGATGAAGGACGTCGGCTCGGGCATCAATGCCTTCAAGAAGGGCCTCAAGGAAGAAGACAAGAAGAAGGCCGAAGCCGAGGACGATTCGCCGCCCAAGGCCATTGAGGGCGAAGAGTCCGCCACGACCACGGCGGCTTCGTCTTCGAGCGAGGAGACCGAAGAAAAGAAGGCCGCCAACGGTTAAGCCGCTGGCTTTGAAGGCTTCCTGAACGCAGGGCGGCGGCGCGAGTATCTGAGCCCGTCGCCCTTTGTCTCCCATCCGGCTCTCACTTTTCGAGAGAGCCACTTTTTCTGGTGCTAGACAGGCATGTTTGATCTTGGTTGGACCGAAATGGCGGTCGTCGCCTTGGTCGCCCTGGTGGTGATCGGGCCCAAGGACCTGCCCGGCGCCATGCGCACGGTGGGCCACTGGGTGCGCAAGATCCGTCTGATGGCCCGCGATTTCCAATCCAACCTCGATGACATGATCCGTGAAAGCGAACTGGACGAAGCCCGCAAGGCGGTCGAGTCCACTAAATCACTCAAGGATCCGTCAAAGGCGCTGAAGGACACCATCGACCCGACCGGCGACGTCGAGAAGGAGGCGAAGGACCTGGAAGACGAGGGCCGCCGCCTGACCACCGACGCCAAGAACCCCGGCAGGCTCTCCGAAAAGCCCAAGGAAGAGAAGAAGGCAGAAGCGGCCGAGTCGAAGGTCGAAGCTTCGCCGGGCGACGCGAAGACGGGCGACGCGAAGGCTGCTTCCGGCGGAGCGGAGAGCGCGAAGAAGACCGCCGAACCGGCGAAAGAGAGCAAGGCCGAGACGGCCAGCGCCTCGCAGAAAAGCGCTTGAAGAGGGTCTGAGAGGCGATGAGCGATAACTCCGTGGAAATGAGCAAGATGCCGCTGCTCGATCACCTGATCGAGTTGCGCCAGCGCATGCTCTACAGCGTTTTGGCGCTGTTCGGCGCCTTCATCGTGGCGTTCTTCTTCGCTCAGCCGATCTACGATTTCCTGAACCAGCCCCTGGCCGATATTTTGCTAGAGATGGGGGCGTCCCAGGATCAGAGCCGGCGCATGATCGCGACCGACTTGACGGAGGTCTTCTTCACCCAGATCAAGGTGGCCTTCTTCGCTGCGGCCTTCATCTCCTGTCCGATCTTCCTGTCGCAGATCTGGTTCTTCATGGCCCCGGGGCTCTACAAACACGAGCGTTCGGCCTTCGCGCCTTTCCTGATCGCCAGCCCCATCCTCTTCTTCATCGGCGGGGCGCTGGTCTATTACCTCATCATGCCGATGGCCTGGAGCTTCTTCCTGGGCTTCGAGACGCCGGGCGGCGAGGGCTCCCTGCCGATCCAGTTCGAACCCAAGGTCAACGAATACCTCTCGCTGGTGATGAAGCTGATCTTCGCCTTCGGGCTCTGCTTCCAGCTTCCTGTGATCATGACCCTTCTGGCGCGCGTCGGCCTTGCGACTTCGGCCGGCATGGCCGCCAAGCGCAAGTACGCCATCGTCGGCGTCTTCATCGTCGCCGCGATCTTCACGCCGCCCGATCCTTTGAGCCAGATCTCCCTGGCCGTTCCGATCATCCTGCTCTACGAGGTGTCCATCTACATGGCCAAGCTCGTCGAGCGGAAGCGTGAGGAGCGCGCGGAAGAGATGGACGAGGAGCTGGACGACGAGACCGGCGGACCCTGATCGCGGCTCTGGACGCGACGCGACCGGCTCCCCTATAACCACCGAAGTACGCCAACCGCCGCCGCGGGCAGGGTCCCGCGCGCCAAAACAAGCAGCAAGAAACGGGACGAGATGCTGGACCTGAAGTGGATTCGTGAGAACCCGGACGCGCTCGACGCCGCTCTGGCGAAACGGGGCGCGGAGCCCCTGAGCGCGCAAATCCTGGCGCTCGACAAGACTCGGCGCGAGGCCATCACCGAGCTGCAGGAGCTGCAGGCGAAGCGCAACGAAGCCTCCAAGCGCATCGGCGAGAAGAAGCGGGCGGGCGAGGATGCGGAGGCCGAGATCGCCGAAGTCGCCCACCTGAAGGGGCGTCTGGGCGAGCTGGAAAGCGAAGAGGCCAAGGCAGGCGAGGCGCTGGAGGAGATTCTGGCCGGCATTCCGAATGTCCCGGCGGATGACGTGCCGGTCGGGGAGGACGAGGCCGCGAACGTCGAGATCCGCGCCTGGGGCGAGCCCGCGCAGTTCCCGTTTGAGGCAAAGCAGCATTTCGAGCTGGGCGAGGCGCTAGGCGGTTTGGACTTCGAGACGGCCGGGCGGATCGCCGGATCGCGCTTCACCATCATGCGCGGACCCATCGCGCGCCTGCACCGGGCGCTGGCCCAGTTCATGATCAACCTCCATACCGAAGAGCATGGCTACCTAGAGGTCATTCCGCCCTATCTGGTTCGAGGCGAGACGCTCTATGGCACGGGGCAGCTGCCCAAGTTCGGCGAGGACCTGTTCCGCACCACCGACGACCGCTGGCTGATCCCCACCGCGGAGGTGCCGCTGACCAGCCTGCCCGCGGGCCAGTTGCTGGAGGAGGGCGAGTTCCCCTGGCGGGTCACGGCCTGGACGCCCTGTTTCCGGTCCGAGGCGGGGGCCGCCGGCAAGGACACCCGGGGCATGCTGCGTCAGCACCAGTTCGACAAGGTGGAGTTGGTCTCGATCACGCTGCCGGAGCAGTCCGCGGAAGAGCACGAGCGCATGACGGCCTGCGCGGAGAAGGTTCTGCAACTCCTGGAGCTGCCCTATCGCACCGTGGTGCTTTCAACCGGTGACATGGGGTTCGGCGCGCAGAAGACCTACGACATCGAAGTCTGGCTGCCGGGCCAGCAGGCCTACCGGGAGATTTCGAGCTGTTCCAACTGCGGGGATTTTCAGGCCCGGCGAATGAACGCGCGTTACCGCCCCAAGGGCGGCGGGGCGCCCCGCTTCCTACATAGCCTCAACGGTTCCGGCGTCGCGGTCGGGCGGGCCCTGATCGCAGTGATGGAGAACTATCAGGAGGAAGACGGTTCGATCCGCGTGCCCGAGGTTCTGAAGGCCTACATGGGCGGGTTGGAGCGCATTTCACTCGATGCTTGAGCCGCTGGCCGATCTCACCAAGGCGCGGATCCTTGTCACAAACGATGATGGCATCCATGCCGGCGGCCTCGCCGTCCTGGAGAAGATCGCGCGTACCCTCAGTGACGATGTCTGGGTGGTGGCGCCGGAGATCGAACAGTCCGCGACCAGCCATTCCTTGACCATGCGTCGCCCTCTGCGCGTCCGGGAACTGGCTGAAAAGCGCTATTCCATCGATGGTACGCCGACGGACTGCGTGCTGGTGGCGACCCGGTCCATCCTGAAGGGGCAGCGCAAACCGGACCTGATCCTCTCGGGCATCAACCAGGGCGGAAACCTTGGGGAGGACGTGACCTACTCAGGCACGGTCGCCGCCGCCATGGAAGGCGCGCTGCTCGGATACCGGGCGGTGGCTCTCTCCATGGTGAGGGAAGGCGACCATCAGTACCGCTGGCAAACGCCCCTCGAACATGGCGCCCAGGTGATCAGGAAGCTGGCCGCGGTCCCTCAACCGCGAGAAACCCTGATCAACGTCAACTTTCCCGATCTGCTGCCCGAGGCTGTGAAGGGCGTTCAAGTCTGCGCCCAAGGCCGGCGCGACGAGCAGACCTCCGTCGTCGAAGGGGTCGATCCCGGCGGCCGTCCCTACGTCTGGATCGGCAGCTATCAGAGCGACAAGAGCTCGACCGCGGACAGCGACCTGATCGCTATTACCCAAGGCTACATCACGGCCACGCCGTTGCATCTGGACCTGACCTACACACCGCTTCTGGAAAAGCTGAACGAGGCCTTCTAGATGACCCTCGAGGCCCGCAAGATACGCTTGATCATGGAACTGCGGCGCAGCGGCATCACCGATACCGGCGTCTTGGCGGCCATAGAGCGCATCCCGCGCGAGGCTTTCGTGCCGGAGCCGTTCCAGGACCAGTCCTATGAGAACCGCACCCTGCCGATCGGGCAGGGGCAGACCTTGAGCCAGCCGGGCGTCGTTGCCCTCATGACCCAATCGGTAATGCCAGACAAGGGCCAGAAGATCCTGGAGGTCGGCACGGGCTCCGGCTACCAGGCGAGCGTGCTCTCGCGCCTTTTCCGCCGTGTCTACACCATCGAGCGCTACAGGGAGCTGTTGCGCAGCGCGGAAGAGCGGTTCGAGGCGCTGCGCATCTCCAACATCACGGCCAAGGTGGGCGACGGTTACGCCGGATGGCCCGAGCAGGCGCCTTTCCAGCGGATCATCGTGACGGCCGCCGCCGCCGACATCCCGGGTGGGCTTGTCGATCAGTTGGGGGAGGGGGGCATCATGGTCATTCCCCTCGCGCGTCCGGGCAAGGAGCAGGAGGTGGTGCGCCTGACACGCGGGCCGCAGGGCTTCGAGGAGGAGCACCTGACCACCGTGCGCTTCGTGCCCATGGTCCACGGTCTGCCGAAAAGCGCCGTCAAAGCAACCAACGGCTGAGTCGGATTCATCGCATCGCCCTGGACGCTGCGGGGCTTCTCTGGCATCAAGAACAGGTGGGCGCAGCATTGCGAGTCGCCCGCCGGACGAAGGGGACATGGAGTGTTGCCGGCATGGGGTGGGGTGAGACGAACGCCCGGACGGCCAAGGGACTAGCAGCTGCCTGTGCGGCTCTTCTGCTGCTGTCTGCCTGCGCGCGGAGCGAGGGTCCGGCCCCCGTCACCTATGGATCTTCAAGCTCCACCTACCAGCCGGGCGCCGCAACCGGAAGCCAGACGGCGCAGCGCCCGCTGCTGCCCCAAGGCGGGGTCCACGTGGTGCGGCGCGGTGAATCGCTCTACAGCATCTCCCGTGGTTACGGCGTACCCCTGCGCAGCCTGATCGACGCCAACAGCCTGAGGCCGCCCTATACGCTGCTTCCGGGCCAGAGCCTGTCCATCCCGCGGGCCAAGGTGCATACGGTTCAGCGTGGTGACACGGTCTACAGCCTTTCCAAGCGCTACGATGTGTCCATGACGGAGTTGACCCGGGCGAACGGTCTGGGGCCACCCTATGACATACAGGTCGGCCAGCAGCTGACCATTCCAGCGCCCGGCAGCTCTTCCACTCCGGCGCCCCTGGCGAGGGCACCGCAGCCTCAGGCGGCCCCGGCGCCTGCTGAGCCAAGTCAGACGGCGGAGACCGCCGCGCAGCCCCCGCTGCCACAGGAGAAACCGCTTCAGAGCGGTGATAGCCAAACGGCGGCGGTCACCGCCAAGCCAAAGCCCGCGCCCTTGCCGCCGCCACCGGGGGCGAGCGGTCGCTTCTCCTGGCCGTTGCAGGGACGCATCCTTTCCGGCTTCGGCGCGAAGGACGGCGGGTACTTCAACGACGGGGTCAATATCGAAGCGCCGGCGGGGGCGACGGTCCGGGCCGCGGAAAACGGCGTCGTGGTCTATGCCGGGTCCGAACTGAAGGGCTTTGGCCGCCTGCTGCTGGTCAAACATTCAGGCGGCTGGGTGACAGCCTATGCGCACAACGCGCGTTTGCTGGTCAGCCGGGGACAGACGGTCACCAAGGGTCAGGAGATCGCCCTGGTCGGCGCCACCGGGAACGTGGACCGGCCCCAGCTTCACTTCGAGCTGCGCAAGGGCTCGGACGCGGTGGATCCCATGAAGCACCTGCCAGCCCTGCAATCGGCCGTTATCAGCGATTAGTCCAGAGGTTGCCCCAGGCGGCCGGCCAGGTCCTGAATGTACTGCCAGGCGACGCGGCCAGAGCGGCTGCCGCGCGTGACTGACCATTCCACGGCTTCCTTGCGCAGCGTCTCAGCATCGATCTTCAGGCCGTAGCGCTCGACGTAACCCTCGATCATCGCGAAGAAGGTGTCCTGATCGCAGTTGTGGAACCCGAGCCAGAGGCCGAAGCGGTCGGAGAGGGAGACCTTCTCCTCGACGGCTTCTGAGGGGTTGATCGCCGTGGAGCGCTCGTTGTCGATCATGTCCCGCGCCATCAGGTGACGGCGGTTGGAGGTCGCGTAGAAGATGACGTTCGTGGGGCGTCCCTCGACACCACCCTCCAGCACGGCCTTCAAGGACTTGTAGGTCGCATCCTCCTGATCGAAGGAGAGATCGTCGCAGAAGAGAATCGCGCGGCGGGGCTGGCTGCGCAGCATGGAGAGCAGGCGGGGGAGGCTGGGAATGTCTTCCCTGTGGATCTCCACCAGCAGCAGCTTGGCGATACCCTCAGACTCGGCGGCCTCGTTGACGTCGGCGTGGACGGCCTTCACCAGGCTCGACTTGCCCATGCCGCGCGAACCCCAGAGCAGGGCGTTGTTGGCCGGGAATCCCTTCGCAAAGCGCAGGGTGTTGTCGCGCAAGGTCTCGCGCTGCCGCTTGATGCCCTGAAGCAGGTCGATGTCGACGCGGTTCACCTTGGCGACCGGCTCCAGCCGGTTGGCATCGGCATGCCAGACAAAGGCGTCGGCGGAATTCAAGTCGGCGGCCGCCTGTGGTGGCGGGGCCAAACGCTCCAGCGCGTCGGCGATGCGCGTCAGAACCTGGGTCATATGATCGTCCTGGTCTTGGGCCATGACCGTCTGAAAAGCTCCCCTGAGAAAAGAATCGGCGGAGACTAGCTCCACGCCCCAGGGCGGTCAACTTGGCGGCGGCGGGAGAGGGGCGTGCCGCTTACCCTTGTAAATCCAGGCCGGGCGTTGCATTTCCTCTGAGGAGAGTTATAGTCCGCGCCTGATTTTCCAGCGCGTTTATCCTACTAGGAGTCGACCATGCTGATTTCCACGGCTTACGCCCAGAGCGCGGCCCCCGCTGGCGGCGGATTCGATATCATATCCCTGCTGCCGCTTATCCTGATCTTCGTCGTTTTCTACTTCTTCCTGATCCGTCCGCAGCAGAAGAAGATGAAAGAGCACCGCAACATGGTTGAGGCCGTGAAGCGGGGCGACCGCGTTGTGACCTCCGGCGGCATCATCGGCGAGGTGACCAAGATCATCAGCGATTCCGAAGCGGAGGTTGAGATCGCGCCGGGTGAGGAAAAAACCAAGAAATAAGCGGCTGGAGCGGCAAAGGGCGGCTCGGAAGCGGGGGAACTGCTTGAGCCCCGGTTCCTTTGGTATCCAAGGCCGGTTGAGAAGATAGGCGACATGATTAACATCCCGCGTTGGCAAAGCATCTTGATCCTGGGGATCGTCCTTCTGGGCGTGGCCTTCACCGCCCCGAACTTCGTTTCCCAGAAGACCCTGGACAGTCTGCCGGACTGGCTGCCCAACAAGCAGATCAACCTGGGTTTGGACTTGCGCGGCGGTTCCTACCTGCTGCTTGAAGTCGAGATGGATGCCGTGGTTGAGG
Source organism: Limibacillus sp. (assembly GCA_037379885.1). NCBI lineage: Bacteria > Pseudomonadati > Pseudomonadota > Alphaproteobacteria > Rhodospirillales > Rhodovibrionaceae > Limibacillus > Limibacillus sp. Next base: position 14,768 of record JARRJC010000037.1, on the reverse strand, counting down.
AGCAGCTCGAGAACCTCGTGGACGCCATCCGTCTGGAACTGCGCGGGAACCGGATCAACTACACCAATCTGGGCATCCAGAACGGCCAGGTGGTCTTCGGTCTGCGCGATAGCAGCAAGGCCGATCAGGCCCGCGAGCTGCTGGCGCCCATTGCTGAGGGCTACGACCTGACCGTCGAGGACGGCACCTTCACCTTCGCCATGACCGAGGAAAGCCGGCTTGAGCGTCAGGCCAGCGTTCTCAGCCAGTCCATTGAGATCGTTCGCCGCCGTATCGACGAGACCGGCACCCGCGAACCCTCCATCCAGCGTCAGGGCGACGACCGCATCGTGGTTCAGCTTCCCGGCGTCGACAATCCCGAGCGCATCAAGGAAATCCTGGGCCGCACGGCCAAGATGACCTTCCGCTTCGTCAACAGCGAGGTGGTGCCGGGCCGCGATCCCATCCCGCCCGGGTCGGAGCTGCTCTACGGTCCTCCGGACGTACCGGGCGGCGATCCGCGGCCCTATGTCGTCCAAAAGCGGGTCATGGTCAGCGGCGACACGTTGACCGATGCGCAGCCGACCTTTCAACAGAACCAGCCCGTCGTCAGCTTCACCTTCGATTCCGTGGGCGGAAAGCGCTTCGCCGACGCAACGCGCGAGAACGTCGGCCGGCTCTTCGCCATCGTCCTCGACAATCAGGTGATATCCGCGCCGGTGATCCGGGAACCCATCCTCGGCGGCAGCGGTGTCATCTCAGGCCGCTTCACGGTTCAGGAGGTCAACGATCTGGCGCTGCTGCTGCGCGCCGGTGCGCTGCCTGCGCCCCTGACCATTCTCGAGGAGCGGACCGTGGGGCCGGGTCTCGGCGCCGACTCCATCGCCGCCGGCGAGATCGCGTCCCTCGTGGGGCTTCTGCTCGTCGTCGTCTTCATGGCGGGCGCCTATGGCTTCTTGGGTATGATCGCCAATGTCGGGCTCCTGGCGAACATCATCTTGATCATGGCCGCGCTGTCCGGGCTCCAGGCGACGCTGACGCTTCCAGGGATCGCGGGTATCGCGCTCACCATCGGCATGGCGGTCGATGCGAACGTTCTGATTTTTGAGCGCATCCGCGAGGAAGTGAGGGGAGGGCGCGGGCCGGTGCCCGCCATCGAGCAGGGTTACAAACGCGCCCTGACCACGATCTTGGACTCCAACCTCACCACGCTGATCGCCTCGGTGCTGCTGTTCAACTTCGGTTCGGGTCCGATCAAGGGCTTCGCCGTCACCCTGGCCATCGGCATCGTTACTTCCATGTTCACCTCGATCATGTTCACCCGCCTGATCGTGGTTACCTGGCTGCGCCGGAAGCGTCCCGCGCAGCTGGCGATCTGACCGGGCGGGGAGGATAACCAGATGGCTTTGATCAAGAAGCTGCCCATCGCGCCGAACCTAAACGCCATTCCGCGCCGTAAGATCTTCTTCGCCATCGGCATCGTCGTCGTGACGGCCTCGCTTTTGGGCGTTGCGCTGAAGGGACTGAACTTTGGTGTCGATTTCCGGGGCGGCATCCTCATGGAGGTTCGCACCGAAGGCCCGGCCGACCTCTCCGACCTGCGCGACCGCGTTGGCGGGCTTGGGTTGGGCGAGGTCACGCTCCAGGAATTCGGCGAGCCCACCGACGTGCTGATCAACATCGAACGTCAGCCCGGCGAGGAAGCCGAGCAGTTGGCGGCCATCGAAACCGTGAAGGGTGCCATCGGCGATGTGGTGGCGGACTACCGCCGCGTTGAGTTCGTCGGTCCGAAGGTCGGCGAGGAACTGAAGGAAGCCGGGATTCTGGCGACGGTGCTGGCCCTGGCGGCCATCGCCGCATACGTCTGGTTCCGCTTTGAGTGGCAGTTCGCGGTGGGTGCGCTGGTCGCGCTGCTGCACGACGTAATCGGCACGATCGGCTTCTTCGCCCTGACCGGCCTGGAGTTCAACCTCGCCAGCGTGGCGGCGGTCCTGACGGTCGCGGGCTATTCGATCAACGACACCGTCGTGATCGCCGACCGGGTGCGGGAGAACCTGCGCCGCTTCAAGAAGGCGCCCCTCACCGAGGTGCTGAACAACTCCATCAACGAGACGCTGTCGCGCACCATGATCACCGGTCTTACGACCCTGATCGCCCTGCTGGCGCTATCGCTCTTCGGCGGTGAGGTAATCCGCGGCTTCTCGCTGGCCCTGGTCTGGGGCGTGGTGATCGGCACCTATTCCTCCATCGGCATCGCTGTGCCGCTGCTGCTCTACACCGGCGTGCGCCGCTCCAGCCTGGAGGAGACCACCGCGGAGGCGCGGCCCTAGTAGAGTCTGCAACGACCGGGAGGCCCCATGGACCTGACACCGCTCGTCCCCGAGGACCGCAAGCTTATCGATAGCTATCGCGAGACCGGCTTCAAGGTGAGCGGAGAGTGGCACGAGGGCGCGATCCTCCTGCTGCCGACGCGGGTCATTCCCTGGACGCCCCCCGAAGACCTCCGGTCCCTGGAGGCGGAGCATTTCGCACCGCTGTTCGAAATTGGCGAGCCGCCCGAGATCCTTCAGATAGGCCTGGGCAGCAGCGGCTTCCTGTTGCCGCGCCCGCTGCGCGAGGCTCTACGGGAGAAGGGGCCGGTTCCCGACGCCATGGCCACCGGTCCGGCCTGCCGCACCTACAACGTGCTGCTCGCTGAGGGCCGCTTGGTGGCGGCGGCGCTGATACCGGGCGCTTGACCCAATGAAAAACGCCCGGGCCATCGGGCCCGGGCGCTCTTCTTAGTACCCAGAATGAACAGGTTTTAGGCGTTCGCCAGGTTTTCGTTGGCGAAGTCCCAGTTGACCAGGTTGTCCAGGTAGGACTGCAGGAAGTCCGGACGGCGGTTCTGGTAGTCCAGGTAGTAGGCATGTTCCCAGACGTCGCAGGTCAGAAGCGGGGTCTGGCCAGCCTGGGTCAGCGGCGTGTCCGCATTCAGCGTGGCGACGATCTTGGCCTTGCCGCCCTCTGCGACCAGCCAGACCCAACCGGACCCGAAGCGGCCCGCGCCGGCGGCCTTGAACTGCTTGGCGAACTCTTCGTAGGAGCCGAAGGCCTCCGTGATCATGTCGGCCACCGCACCGGTCGGTGCGCCGCCACCGCCGGGCTTCATGGAGTTCCAGAAGAAGGTGTGGTTCCAGATCTGGGCCGACTGGTTGAAGAGACCGGCGTTGCCGCTGTCGGCGGCCGCCTGGATCAATTCTTCGAGGCTCTTGCCCTCGTGCTCGCTGCCCGCGATCAGCTCGTTGGTCTTGTCGACATAGGCCTTATGGTGCTTTCCGTGGTGGAAGTCGAAGGTCTGAGCGGAGATGTGCGGCTCCAGCGCATCCTTGGCGTAGGGCAGGTTCGGGAGCTCGAAAGCCATGGTTTCCCCCTTTTTGAGGTTTGCGGTTCCAGGTTCGTTGCAGGCCCGGTAACCGGGGGCCTGCGTATTGTCTTACCTCTCGATAGATAGGCGTTCTCGGTTTCATATAAACCATCAAGGGCCGAAAAAAGTAGTGTTTCAGCTTTTCACGGCTTGGTCGGGCCTCACCCCCTGATAGGCTAGGGGCATGGCTCTCGCGGAAGACTACAACTACTGCGCGGCGGAAGTCCGGCGCTTCGACCACGATCGCTACCTCTCGCTGCTGCTGGCGGCGGAGCCGTTGCGCCGTTCCCTCCTGGCGATCTACGCCTTCAATCTGGAGATCGCGCGCACGGCGGAATCGGTTAGCGAACCCATGATCGGGCAGATACGCCTGCAGTGGTGGCGCGACAGCATTGAAGGTCTCTATGGCGGCGCGCCGCGCCGCAATGCCGTGATCCAGCCGCTTGAGGAGGCGATATCGACCGGGAATCTGACTCGAAGCCATTTCGAGGGCCTGATCGATGCGCGCGAGCGAGACCTCGACCCGGATCCGCCGGAATCGCTGGCCGCGCTCGAGCGCTACGCGGAAGCGACCTCGGTCCCTGTGATGCTGCTGGGTCTGGAGGCAGCCGGAGTGCGCGAGGGTCCGGCCTTGAAGGCCGCGCGCCATGCCGGTCTGGCCCTGGCGCTGACGGGCATCCTGCGCGCCACGGCCTTTCTCACCCGCCAGCGGCGCATCCTCTTGCCGCTCAAAGGCATGAGGGCGGCGGACGTCAGTCCTCAGGAACTGCTGGACGGGCGTCTCGCCCCCTCCGCGCTGTCGCCGGTGGTACGCCCGATCGCCGAGCGCGCTGCCCGGCACCTCATGCTGGCGCGCCGGGACAGCCGCCGGATAGATCGGCACGCCCTGCCGGTCTTCTGGCCCGCGACCCTGGCCGAGTTGCACCTGCGCAGACTTCACGCGGCGGGCTTCGATCCCTTTGATGCAAGAGTGCAGGAGGCCCCGCCGGCACGGCCCTGGCGGCTGCTCGGCGCACGGCTCCTGGGGCGCTTTTAGCTCAGATCATTCGGCGGCTTGGGCGGGATGGTTCAACCAACCATCCAGATCGGCGAGCGCGCGGCTGCTGTAGCCTTTCTTCCGCTCCGCCTTGCCGCGCCGTCCGCCCTTGGCGTCCTCCAGCGGCGGAAAGAGGCCGAAGTTGACGTTCATGGGCTGGAAGGACTCTTCCTCCGCACCGCCCGTGATATGCGCCAGCAACGCGCCCAGCGCCGTGGTCTCCGGCGGGCGGGAGGGCGCTTCACCCCGGCGTTCAGCCGCGGCGAAACGACCTGTCAGAAGGCCGATGGCCGCACTTTCCACATAGCCTTCGACCCCGGTCACCTGTCCGGCGAAACGGATGCGCGGATCGACCTTGAGACGGCAGCTTTCATCCAACAGACGGGGCGAGTTGATGAAGGTGTTGCGGTGAATCCCGCCGAGGCGCGCGAACTCCGCGTTTTCCAGTCCGGGGATCATCCTGAACACGCGGGCCTGCTCGCCGTACTTCATTTTCGTCTGGAAGCCGACGAGGTTATAGAGCGTGCCCAGCTTGTTGTCCTGGCGCAGCTGCACCACGGCATGGGCGCGCTTGCCGGTGTGGGGATCGGTCAGGCCAACCGGCTTCATGGGACCGAACCGCAAGGTGTCCGCGCCGCGCTCGGCCATCACCTCTATGGGCAGGCAGCCTTCGAAGTAGGGGGTGTCCTTCTCCCACTCCTTGAACTCGGTCTTTTCGCTTTCGACCAGGGCCTGGATGAAGGCCTCATACTGCTCACGGTCCATCGGACAGTTGATGTAGTCCTTGCCGGTGCCGCCAGGCCCAACCTTGTCGTAGCGCGACTGGAACCAGGCCCGCTCGAAGTTGATGGAGTCCTTGTGGACGATGGGCGCGATGGCGTCGAAGAAAGAGAGATAGCCTTCGCCCGTCGCCTCGCGGATCGCCTCGGCAAGCGCGGGCGAGGTGAGGGGGCCGGTCGCCAGGATCACGGAGTCCCAGTCGGCGGGCGGCAGACCTGCGACCTCGCCTCGTTCGATGGAGACCAGCGGGTGCTCTTCCAGGTGCCGCGTCACCTCCTGCGAGAAGAGGTCGCGGTCGACAGCCAGGGCTCCGCCCGCCGGCACCTGCGCCTTGTCGGCGGCGGCCATCACCAGGGAGTTGCAGCGGCGCATCTCCTCATGCAGCAGGCCGACCGCGTTGCTCTCGAAGTCGTCGGACCGGAAGGAGTTGGAGCAGACCAGCTCAGCCAAGCCGTCAGTGTGGTGGGCGTCGGTCTTGCGTACAGGGCGCATCTCATGAAGCAGAACCGGCACGCCCGCCTGGGCGATCTGCCAAGCGGCCTCGCTGCCCGCAAGCCCACCGCCCACGACATGTACCGCCTTTGTCTTGGTCATGACTGCCTCGTTCTCTCCGGATCAGGGGCACCGTCTCTACCAAAGGAAGCCCCCTTTGGCAAAATTCTTGCATCAGAGCGAGGGATAGAGAATCTCGCGCGCGTCCTGGATGCCCTTCAAGGGATGCTGCCCCAGGCTTTGGTAATCCCCGCCTTGACGCTCTGCAAACTCTCGGGAAACCACGATGCGCTCAGGCGTATCCTTGCTGTGAGGCTCAATGCGCGTCACCAGATTGACCGCGGGGCCGATCACGGTGAAATCCAAGCGGTTGAGTGCGCCGATGTTTCCGAACTGGACGTCGCCGACGTGCAGGGCTATGCCGCAGGCCAATTCGAGGTCCGGATAGTCCGCGGCCAGCTTCTCCATGGCCTGCTGTGCTTCGATGGCGGCCAGGAGAGCCGAAGAGGCGGCCGTGCAGTCCTTGATATGGTTTGCCGGGCAGGGATAGATCGCCAGCATGCCGTCACCGATGAACTTCAGAATCTCGCCGCCATGCCGCTGCACGGGTTCCGCCACGGCATCGAAGTAGCGGTTGAGCAGTTCCACCACCTGTCCCTGCTCCAGGCTCTCGGAGATCGGGGTGAAGTTCCGCAGGTCGCAGTAGAAGATGATCGCGTGGATTTCCTCGGAGATTCCACGGTGGATCGCGCCGTTGAGGATTCGTTCGCCGGCGTTCCGACCCACGTAGGTGTCCAGAAGCGTGCGGGCGAGCTGGCGCGTCTCCTGCAATTCCAGCGCCGCCCCGAAGGTGGCGTTGGTGTTATCGATAAGCGCGAGTTCGTCAGCGGAAAAGCCTTCTTCCTTGCGGGTCGCAATCGAAATCGCAGCGGGGCCCAGCACCCACATCGGCAGGGGCAGCACGAGGTAATGGGAAATGCCTTGCCCGCGCAGTTCATTCAGGATCGGGAAGTCTTCCTCGTCGGGAGCCGCGGTCAAGCGGCGCTCGATAGCGGGACCGCCCTCGAAGATCGGCCGCACGGGCGAGCGCAGATAGACATCCGTTACCTCGATCCCATACTGCCGGCCGGTCTCGGCCGTGCCGCCCGCGTCCCTGTTCCAGACAAAGGTCCTGGCGCGGAGCTGCGGGTTCAGCTGCCGAAGGTGCAAGGAGAGCCGGTCCAGCGGGATGCCCACTTCCCGCAGCTTTCGGGCATAGCCGTCGATGAAAAGCGTGTGGCGCCCATAGGTATCCCGGTTGCGCAACAGCCATTCGCTGACCTCGATGGCCTTGGCGCGCAGTCCCTTGTCCTGAAGCTCGATCATGGGTGGGGGCCCTTTCGTCAGGCGGACTTGCGCTTCCCGCTGCCGCTGCGCAGGTAGGGGGCAAGATACTCACCGGTAAAGCTGCCCTTGGTTCCGGCAACTTCCTCGGGCGTGCCGCTCGCGACGATACGCCCACCCTTGGTGCCGCCCTCAGGCCCGAGGTCGAGTATGTAGTCAGCCGTCTTGATGACTTCCAGATTGTGTTCGATCACAAGAACGCTATTGCCCTGGGCCACCAGCGCGTGGAGCACCTCCAGCAGTTTGCGCACATCCTCGAAGTGCAGTCCGGTGGTCGGCTCGTCAAGAATGTAGAGCGTGCGGCCGGTCGAGCGGCGGGCCAGTTCGCGCGACAGCTTGATACGCTGCGCCTCGCCGCCGGATAGGGTGGTCGCCGACTGCCCGATCTTGATGTACCCGAGGCCGACCCGCTCCAGGGTTTCCATCTTCGTCCGGATCGAGGGAACGGCCTTGAAGAAGGTGACGCCTTCCTCCACCGTCATATCAAGAACGTCGGCTATCGACTTGTTCTTGAATTTAATTTCTAGGGTTTCCCTATCGTAACGTTTGCCTTTGCAGACGTCGCACTCGACATAGACGTCGGGCAGGAAGTGCATCTCGATCTTGATCACGCCGTCGCCCTGACAGGCCTCGCAGCGCCCGCCCTTCACGTTGAAGGAGAAGCGGCCCGGCTTGTAGCCGCGCGCCTGGGCCTCCGGCAGGCCGGAGAACCACTCGCGAATCGGGGTGAAGGCCCCGGTGTAGGTCGCGGGGTTGGAGCGCGGCGTGCGCCCGATCGGCGATTGATCGATGTCGATGATCTTGTCGAGGTATTCCAGCCCCTCGATCCCCTCGTGGCGGCCCGGCAACTCACGCGCGCCGTTCAGTCGGCGGGCCAGCGCCTTGTAGAGCGTTTCGATGATCAGCGTGGACTTGCCGGAGCCCGAAACCCCGGTGATGCAGGCGAAAGTGCCCAGCGGCAGCTCCGCGTCGACGTTCTGCAGGTTATGGGCGCTCGCGCCCTTGATCCGTATCTTCTGGCCGCGATGCCCCTTGCGGCGGTCGCGGGGCAGCTCGATCTGCTTGAACCCGGTGAGGTACTGCGCGGTCAAGCTGCGGTCGGTCATGCGCATGACCTCGTCCGGTGTGCCCTCGGCCACGACCTCACCGCCATGGACGCCCGCTCCGGGCCCCATGTCGACCAGATAGTCGGCCGAGCGGATGGCGTCCTCGTCGTGCTCCACGACGATCACGGTGTTGCCGAGATCGCGCAGGCGCTTCAGCGTCTCCAGAAGTCGCGCGTTATCGCGCTGGTGCAGGCCGATGGAGGGCTCGTCGAGCACATAGAGGACACCCGTCAGCCCCGATCCGATCTGGGAGGCGAGGCGGATACGCTGGCTCTCCCCACCTGACAGGGTGGCGGAGGCGCGGCTGAGCGTCAGGTAGTCCAGGCCCACGGCCTCCAGGAAGGAAAGGCGCTCGTTGATTTCCTTCAAGATGCGCTCGGCGATCTCCTGCTGCTTGCCGGTCAGCTTCTTCGGGAGCGCGCGGAACCACTGCGCGGCGGCGGCTATGGAGAACTCCGCCACCTCGCTGATGTGCAGGCCGTTGACCTTCACCGCCAGGGCCTCGGGTTTCAGGCGGTGACCGTTGCAGGTCTCGCAGGGGCGGTTGGCCTGATATTTGTTGAGCTCGTCGCGCACCCAGTCGCTGTCCGTCTCGCGCCAGCGGCGCTCCATGTTCGGGATGATGCCCTCGAAGGGCTTGTTGGTCTCATAGGTGCGCAGGCCGTCGTCGTAACGCAGCGTCACGGGCTCGCTGCCCGTGCCGTAGAGAATGGACTGCCGCACCTCCGCGGGAAGCTCTTTCCAGGGCGTGGTGGTGGAGACCTTGAAGTGCCGCGCGAGGCTATCGAGCGTTTGCTTGTAGTAGGGCGAGGTGGAACTGGCCCAGGGCGCCACGGTGCCTTCGCGCAGCGCGAGGTGCGGTTCCGGGATCACCATGTCCGGATCGAAGTAGAGGGTCGAGCCCAGGCCGTCGCAGGCCGGGCAGGCGCCGAAGGGATTGTTGAAGGAGAAGAGACGCGGCTCAATCTCATCGATGGTGAAGCCGGAAACCGGACAGGCGAACTTGGCCGAGAAGGCAACGCGCTCACCACTGTCCGCATTCTCGGTGAAGGCCAGCCCGTCGGCGAGGCCGAGGGCGGTCTCGAAGGAATCGGCGAGGCGGCTCTCAAGGCCCTCGCGCACCACCAGGCGGTCGACCACCACCTCGATGTCGTGCTTGCGCTTCTTGTCGAGGGCCGGGGCCTCCTCGATCTGGAAGATCTCTCCGTCGATCTTGACCCGCTGGAAGCCGCGCTTCTGAAGGTCCAGCAGCTCCTTGCGGTACTCGCCCTTGCGGCCGCGCACGATGGGGGCCATCAGGTAGAGCCGCGTGCCCTCTTCGAACTCCATCACCCGGTCGACCATCTGGCTGACCGTTTGGCTCTCGATCGGCAGCCCGGTAACCGGGGAGTAGGGAATGCCTACCCGCGCATAGAGCAGGCGCAGGTAATCGTAGATCTCGGTCACGGTCCCCACCGTGGACCTCGGGTTCTTCGAGGTGGTCTTCTGCTCAATGGAAATCGCCGGGGACAAGCCTTCGATGGAGTCCACGTCCGGCTTTTGCATCAACTCCAGGAACTGCCGCGCATAGGCCGAAAGCGATTCGACATAGCGGCGCTGTCCCTCGGCGTAGATGGTGTCGAAGGCGAGCGAAGACTTACCCGAGCCCGAAAGTCCCGTGATCACCACCAGCTTCTCGCGCGGCAGATCGACGGCGACGGATTTAAGGTTGTGTTCCCTGGCGCCGCGAACGGCAATTACAGGCGCGCTAAGCTTATGATCGCTCACAAAAAGGCTCTTCTTTTCAAGGATAGGCTTCCAAATCTGCTCGTCCTCCAATATGGGGCATGGCAGGCGGATTTGCCACCGCCGCCAACGGTCTTTCTGAGGGCGGCGGCGGTAGGTGACAGGGTGGGGGCTGGCGGTCTAAAGTCACGGCTGCGAATCGCGCCGCGGAGGGCGCAGTGAACCTCGAAGAAAAGATAGGGAGAGCCGGGCAGAATGGCAGGTAGCGTCAACAAGGTGATCTTGATCGGAAATCTCGGCCGCGATCCCGAAGTCCGTTCGACAAATGCAGGCGCGAAGGTAGCGAATTTCCCCTTGGCGACCAGTGAGACCTGGCGCGACCGCCAATCGGGTGAGCGCCGGGAGCGCACCGAGTGGCACCGCATCGTCATCTTCAACGAAAACCTGATCGACGTGGCGGAGCGTTTCCTGAAGAAGGGCTCGAAGGTCTACATCGAGGGCCAGCTTCAGACCCGTAAGTGGCAGGGGCAGGACGGGCGCGACAACTACACGACCGAGGTCGTGCTTCAGCGCTTCCGGGGTGAGCTCACAATGCTGGACACCCGTGGCGGCGGCGAAGGCGGCGGGGGCGGTTACTCGGACGACGGCGGCTATGGCTCTTCCTCCGCAGGCGGCAGTGGCGGCTCAAGCAGCAGCTCCGGAACGGGATCCAGCGGCAACGCGCCGGACCTGGACGACGACATCCCCTTCTAGGTCCGTGCAGCTATCCTGGCGGCAGTTTCACGAGCTTGATCTGGAGACGCTCTACGGCTTGCTCCAATTGCGCAGCGACGTGTTCGTGCTGGAGCAGCAATCCCTCTACCGGGACATCGACGGGCGCGATCAGGCGGCCCATCATCTCCTCTGCCTGGAGCAGGGCGGGCTCATCGGCAGCCTGCGGGTCGAGGAACCCGGCGGCATCCGCCCGGAAGCGACCATCGGCCGTGTCGTCGTTTCCGCGAGCGCCCGTGGGCGCGGTCTCGGGCGCGAGATGATGACCGAGGCGCTTGGCTATATCTTGGGGAACTGGGGCGCTTGCCCGGTTCTTCTGGGCGCACAGGCGGTCCAGCAGGGCTTCTACGAGAGCCTGGGATTCAGGGTCTGTTCGGACCCTTACGACGATGGCGGAATCCCTCATATCGACATGCGCCGCGAGGTCGCCGCTTAGATGGCCGGTTTCCTTGTGGTAAAGGCTTAAATTTGTTATATTTTTTGCGACTCGCCGGGTTGTTTTGACCTTTGCGTCACGGCAGGTGAGAAAAGCGCGATAAAAACCTGAATTATAACAATAATTTTCCAGGAATTCAGCCGTTGAGCGAAGAGACCCCGAAGCCGACCGATTCGGACATCCTGCCGGTCACCATCGAAGACGAGATGAAGCGCTCCTACCTCGACTACGCCATGAGCGTGATCGTGGCCCGGGCGCTGCCGGATGTGCGTGACGGTTTGAAGCCGGTTCACCGCCGGATTCTCTATGGCATGAAGGACGGCGGTTACGACTGGAACCGGGCCTACCGCAAGTCGGCGCGCATCGTCGGCGACGTCATGGGCCAGTATCACCCGCACGGCGACTCCGCGATCTACGACGCCATGGTGCGCATGGCGCAGCACTGGTCGATGCGCGCGCTGCTCGTGGACGGCCAGGGCAACTTCGGCTCCATCGACGGCGATCCGCCGGCGGCCATGCGTTATACCGAGGCGCGGCTCCAGCGCCTGGCCAGCGAAGCCTTGCTGGAGGACATGGACAAGGAGACGGTGGATTTCGTCCCCAACTACGATGAATCCACCACCGAGCCCAGCGTGCTTCCGGCTCGCTATCCCAATCTGCTGGTCAACGGCGCCGGCGGTATCGCCGTTGGCATGGCGACCAACATCCCGCCCCACAACCTGGGCGAGGTGATCGACGCCTGTTGTGCCTACCTGGACGACCCGATGATCTCGGTCGAGCAGTTGATGGAGTACGTCAAAGGGCCGGACTTCCCGACCGGCGGCATCATCCTTGGCACCCAGGGCATCCGCGACGCCATGCACAGCGGCCGTGGATCGGTCGTGGTGCGTGGGCGCGCGGAGATCGAGGTGCGCGGCGGCGACCGTGAATCGATCATCATCACCGAGATTCCCTATCAGGTGAACAAGGCCCGCATGATCGAGCAGATCGCCAACGCCGTGCGCGCGGGCACCATCGAGGGTGTTTCCGAGCTGCGCGATGAGAGCGACCGGCAGGGCATGCGCGTGGTGGTGGACCTGAAGCGCGACGCCATGGGCGACGTGGTCCTGAACCAACTCTACCGCTTCACGCAGCTTCAGACCTCCTTTGGCGTCAACATGCTGGCCCTGAACAGCGGCAGGCCCGAATTGATGGGTCTGAAGGACGTGATCACCGCCTTCATCGAATTCCGCGAGGAGGTCATCACCAGGCGCACGGCCTACGACCTTCGCAAGGCCCGGGAAAAGGCGCATATCCAGCTGGGTCTTGCGGTCGCGGTGGCGAACATCGACGAGATCATCGCGCTGATCCGCCGCGCGTCCGACCCGGACTCCGCGCGCGCCCAGTTGATGGAACGTTCCTGGCCGGCGGAGGAAGTGGCTCCGCTGATCGCGCTGGTCGACGAGCCCGGGCGGGTGCTGGACGAGACGGGGAACTACAAGCTCTCCGAAGCGCAGGCCCGTGCGATCCTGGAGCTGCGCCTCCAGAAGCTCACCGGCTTGGAGCGTGACAAGATCGCCGAGGAACTCCAGAGCCTCATCGACCAGATCAAGGAATTCCTGGCGATCCTGGAGAGCCGCGAGCGCCTGCAAGAGGTGCTGCGCGAGGAGATGCTCGAGGTGCGCGAACGCTATGCGGACCCGCGCCGCACGGAGATCGACGAGGCGGGCTTCGAGCACGACGACGAATCGCTGATCCAGCGCCAGGAGATGGTCATGACCATCACCCACGGCGGCTATATCAAGCGCGTGCCTCTCTCGACCTATCGCGCGCAGCGCCGGGGCGGCAAGGGCCGCTCGGGCATGGCGACGCGAGACGACGATTTCGTGACGCAGGTCTTCGTCTGTTCGACCCACACGCCGGTGCTCTTCTTCACCTCACGCGGCATGGCCTACACCATGAAGGTCTGGCGCCTGCCCCAGGGCACGCCGCAGGCCCGTGGCAAGGCGCTGGTGAACCTCTTGCCGCTGGAGCAGGGCGAGTACGTCACCACCTGTTTGCCGCTGCCCGAGGACGAGGCGCTTTGGCAGGACATGTTCGTGATGTTCGCGACCTCCAAGGGAACGGTGCGCCGCAACAGCCTCTCGGACTTCACCAACATCAAGGCGAACGGCAAGATCGCCATGAAGCTGGAAGAGGCCGGCGGCGGCTCGCTGGTCTCCGTGCAGCTTTGCAGCGATCAGCAGGACGTCCTGCTGGCGACCGCCATGGGCAAGGCGATCCGCTTCCCCGTAACCGACGTGCGTGTCTTCGCGGGCCGCAACTCGGTTGGTGTGCGCGGTATCTCTCTGGCCGACAAGGACGAGGTCATCTCCATGTCGATCCTGACCCATAAGGAGGTCGACACGGAGCTGCGGGACGCCTACCTGCGCTATGCTTCCGCCAAGCGCCGTGCCCTCGGCCTGGAAGACGGTGAGGGCGAGGCCCCGGAGACGGCGGCGGTCGATCTTTCCGAGGAGCAGATTCTGGAGTTGGAAGCCGCCGAGCAGTTCATTCTCTCCGTTGCGGCGGATGGCTTCGGCAAGCGCACCTCAGCCTACGAATACCGACTCACCAAGAGGGGCGGGCAGGGCATCGCCAACCTCGACCTCTCGCGGGGCAAGAAGCGCACGAAGGTGGTCGCCGCCTTCCCGGTGGAGGCGAACGATCAGCTGATGCTGGTGACCGACGCAGGCAAGCTGATCCGCATGCCGGTCGAGGGGATCCGCATTGCCGGGCGCACCACCCGGGGCGTGACGCTGTTCCGCATCGACGAGAAGGAACGCGTGGTCTCCGTCGCCTGGATGGGCGAGAGCGAGGACGCCGAGGACCTGCCGGAGGATCTGCCGGAGGCTGCGGAGGACCCCGAAGAGACGCCGGGCGACGACACTGCCGGTGAAGAAGCGGGGGAGGAGACCCCTGATCCTGATGCAGGGCAGGAGGAGTAGGGCCGATGGCCGCCAAGGAACTGGTTGCGGTTTACCCCGGAACCTTCGATCCCATCACTCTGGGGCACATGGACATCATCAAGCGGGCCACCCGTATCGCCGATCGGCTAATCATCGCCGTGGCGCGCAACGCCGGTAAGGCGCCGATGTTCTCGACGGGCGAACGGGTCCAGATGGTGCAGGACGAATTGGAGGAACTGACCGCCAACGGCGCCACTCTGGAGGTCCGCTCTTTCGACAATCTGCTGATGCATTTCTGTGAGGACCTGGACGCCAATGTCATCGTGCGCGGTCTGCGGGCTGTCTCGGACTTTGAGTACGAGTTCCAGATGGCGGCGATGAACACGCGGCTCAACGCCGAGATCGAGACCATCTTCCTCATGGCCTCCGAGCGCCAGCAGTTCATATCCTCGCGTTTCGTGAAGGAGATCGGGCGCCTCGGCGGTGACATCCGCTCCTTCGTCAGCCCGCGGGTGGCGACCATCCTTCAGGACCGCTTCGGAAGGCTCGAAGACGGCGAGTAGCCATCGCTTCGGAGTAAATACCGGAATCGGCGCCCAGGCGGCTTGACGGAGCGGGATGCCCTGCGTAGCTTCTCGCCACTTTGCAAGTGGGCCCGTAGCTCAGTCGGTAGAGCAGCTGACTTTTAATCAGCGGGTCGCAGGTTCGAATCCTGCCGGGCTCACCA
>JARRJC010000036.1:16649-37828 GCA_037379885.1 Limibacillus sp. | reverse complement strand
AGCGGACTTGACTACACCCGCTATGCTGTCTTTAGGTGCGACATATGACATAGACGAAAACTGGTCTGTTAGTGCCGAAGCTCAATATACTTTCTGGTCAAGCTTTGACGAGTTGCGTGTTGCCTCTAATGGTAGTCCAATTTCAGTGACCCAGGAAAACTGGGACGATCAGATCTTCCTGGCGCTGGGCGGCGAGTACCGCATGGACGACAAGTGGACCTTCCGCGCCGGTGTCGCCTACGACGAGACGCCGATCAACGATACCTTCCGCACGCCGCGCATTCCGGGCGGCAGCCGCTACTGGCTGGCCGTTGGCGCCTCCTACGAGGTGAACGAGTGGTTTGGAATCGATGCGGGCTACACCCACATCTTCGTTGAGGACACGGAAGTCCGCCTAAACGGTTCGGAGTCGGTGCCCAGCCCTGGGCCCTTGACCGCCGACTATGAGAACGGCATCGACATCCTCTCGATTCAGGCGCGCTTCTCCTTCTAAGGGATAGCGGCCCGCTGCGGGCGGATTAAGAGGTTACCGGGCGGCAGCGAACCGCCGCCGCCCGGAGAGACCGCAACAGCAAGACAAGAACAAGGGGAAGGTGGGGGAACCCGCTCGGCCCGGAAGGCGCTGCTTTCCGGCAAGGGGACAGGCTTACTCGAATTAAGGCCGCGCGAAGCGGCGTTGGATGTGACATGACCAGTGATCGACAGGAAATCGAAAGGCCTTGGATCAAGAGCTATCCGACGGGCCTAGCCTGGGAATTCGATGCCCCCATCGAGCCACTTTACGCGGCCTTGGATCGCGCCGTGGCCGACTTCGGCGAGCGGCCCTGCCTGGACTTCCTGGGCCGCAAAAGCAGCTATGCGGAGATCGGTGAGGCCGTGGAGCGCGCCGCCGCGGGCTTGCAGGCCCAGGGCCTTCAGAAGGGCGACCGCGTCGGCCTGCTGCTGCCCAACAGCCCCTACTTCGTGATCTTCTACCACGCCGTGCTGAAGGCCGGCGGTGTCGTGGTGAACTTCAATCCGCTCTACACCCACTACGAGGTGGAGCGCCAGGTTCGCGATGCCGAATGCCGCATCATGGTGACGCTGGACCTTCAGCTAATGCTGCCCAAGCTGGACAACCTGGTGAAGGCCGGGGCGCTGGAGCGCGTGGTGGTCTGCTCGCTGGCGCAGGCGCTGCCGCGGGTGAAGGGCCTGCTCTTCCCGATCCTGAAGAGCGCGCAGCTGGCCTCCGTCCCGGCCGCGCCCGCCTACCTGACCTACAAAGAGTTTCTCGCCGGGGCCGGGCCTCTGCGTCCCGTCGCGATCGACCCCCTGGAGGACCTCGCGGTGCTGCAATACACCGGGGGCACCACGGGCGTTCCGAAGGGCGCGATGCTGACCCACGCCAACCTCGCCGCCAACCGCCGTCAGGTCGCCAACTGGGGCCAGGACCTGAAGCGGGGGGAGGAGCGCACGCTGGGCGTCCTTCCCTTCTTCCATGTCTTCGCCATGACCGTGGTGATGAACGTCGCCATCGAGGCGGCGGGCGAGATGATCCTGCTGCCGCGCTTCGACCTGGAGGAGGTGTTGCGCACCATCGAGAAGAAGCGCCCGACGCTGTTCCCCGCCGTGCCGACCATCTTCAACGCGATCGAGAACTACGCCGGAGTCGACCGCTTCGACCTTTCCTCGGTCAAGCTCTGCATCTCCGGCGGCGCGCCGCTGCCGGTCGAGGTGAAGCAGGCCTTCGAGGAGCGGACCGGCTGCAAGGTGGTCGAGGGCTACGGTCTTTCGGAAAGCGCGCCGGTCGCGACCTGCAACCCGCCGCACGGCGTGAACAAGGCCGGGTCCATCGGCCTGCCCTTCCCCGGCACCGACATCGCGATCCGCGATCTTGAGGACCCCGACCGCCCGGTGGAGCCGGGCCAGAACGGGGAAATCTGCATCCGTGGCCCGCAGGTGATGAAGGGCTACTGGCGGCGCGAGGAGGAGACGGCGGAGGTCCTGTCCGACGGCTGGCTGCGCACGGCGGACGTCGGCTACATGGACGAGGACGGCTACGTCTTCCTGGTGGACCGCCTGAAGGACGTCATCCTCTGCGGTGGCTACAACGTCTATCCCCGCATCATCGAAGAGGCCTGCTACGAGCATGAGGCCGTCGAAGAGGTGACGGTGATCGCCATCGAGGACGCCTATCGCGGCCAGTCGCCCAAAGCCTTCGTCAAGCTCCGCGAAGGCGCCGAACTGACGGCGGAGGCATTGCAAGCCTTCCTCGCCGAGCGCCTGTCGCCCATCGAACGGCCCAAGGTCATCGAGTTCCGCGACAGCCTGCCCAAGACCATGATCGGCAAGCTGTCCAAGAAGGAACTGATCGAAGAAGAGCGCGAGAAGCTGTCGAAAGCCTCTTGAACGCCAGCGGGTTAGAGATTAAGTTTACCTATACGTTAAGCATATAACGTAACAAGCATCATCGCGATCATCTGCGGGAAGTCCCATGACCAAGCTCTACACCATCAGCGAACTGGCCGAAGAACTCGACGCCACGCCGCGCGCCATTCGCTTCTATGAGGATAAGGGGCTCATCAGCCCGCAACGGGCCGGGACCACGCGGGTCTACACCCACCGGGACCGGGGCCGCCTGATCCTGATCCTGCGCGGCAAGCGGCTGGGCTTCAGCCTGCGCGAAATACGCGAGTGGCTGACGCTCTACGACGCCGACCCCGATCAGGTCACGCAGATGAAACTGCTGCGCGGCAAGATCGAGGAGCGCCTGGAGGCCCTGGAACAGCAGCAGCGCGACCTGGAGGAAACCCTGGTCGAACTGCGCGAGATCAAGCGTCAGGTGGACGGCCACCTCGACAAGACGAACAAGAAGGCGGGCTGACCCGCCGAGAACAATCTCTGGAACGACTGCCCAGAAGCAGGAAGGAGCGTTATCGCGCCATGAACAGGAACGTCGTCATCGCGGGCTATGCCCGCTCGCCCTTCCATTTCGCCAAGAAGGGCGCCCTCACCCGGATGCGCCCCGACGAAATGGCCGCCCAGGTCGTGCGCGGCCTGATCGAAGAGAGCGGCGTCGACCCCGCCGACATCGAGGATCTGATCGTCGGCTGCGCCTTTCCCGAAGGTGAGCAGGGCCTGAACGTCGCGCGCCTGATCGGCTTCCTTTCCGATTTGCCGATCTCGGTCGCGGGCGCCACCGTCAACCGCTTCTGCGGCTCCTCGATGCAGTCGGTGCACATGGCCGCCGGGGCGATCCAGATGAACGCGGGCGAAGCCTTCCTCTGCGCCGGCATCGAGTCCATGAGCCGCGTGCCCATGGCGGGCTTCAACCCCATGCTGAACCCCGGACTCGCGGAAAACTATCCGGCAGCGTACATATCCATGGGCGAGACGGCAGAGAACGTCGCCGCCAAGTACGGCATCGAGCGCGCCCGTCAGGAAGAGCTCGCCGTGGAGAGCCACAAGAAGGCAGCCGCTGCGCAGGCCGCCGGCAAACTCGCCGGGGAAATCGTGAAGCTGACCCTGGGCAACGAGGTGGTGGAGCAGGACGGCTGCATCCGCGCCGACACCAGCGCCGAGGGTCTGGCCGGTCTGAAGCCCGCTTTCAAGGAAGACGGCAGCGTGACCGCCGGGACCGCTTCCCCGCTGACCGACGGCGCTTCTGCCTGCCTCGTGACCTCCGAGGACTACGCCAAGGAACGCGGCCTGCCGATCCTGGCGCGCGTCCGCGCGGTGGCCGTGGCCGGCTGTGCGCCGGAGACTATGGGCATGGGTCCGGTCGTCGCCTCCAAGAAGGCCCTTGAACGCGCCGGGCTCAAGGCCGCGGACATGGACATCATCGAACTGAACGAAGCCTTCGCCTCCCAGGCGCTGGCCTGCGCCGACGAGCTGGGCCTCGACTGGGACAAGATCAATCTCGACGGCGGCGCGCTGGCGCTGGGCCACCCGCTGGGCGCGACAGGCGCGCGCATCACCGGCAAGGCCGCCCAGCTTTTGAAGCGCGAGGGCAAGCAGTTCGCGCTCTCCACCCAGTGCATCGGCGGCGGTCAGGGAATCGCGACGGTTCTGGAGGCGGCGTGATGGCCAGGAACGCGACCGATATCAAGAAAGTCGCGGTGATCGGCGCGGGCGTCATGGGCGCCGGCATCGCCGCGCACTGCGCCAACGCGGGGCTTGAGGTCCTGTTGCTCGACATCGTGCCGGAGGGCGCGGAGGACCGGAACGCGGTCGCCAAGGGCGCGATCGCAAAGCTGCTGAAGGCCGATCCCGCCCCCTTCATGTCCAAGCGCTTCGCCAAGCGCGTGACGCCGGGCAACATCGAAGACGACCTGGACAAGCTCGGCGACTGCGACTGGATCGTCGAGGCCGTGATCGAACGGCTCGACATCAAGCAGGAGCTCTATGGAAAGATCGAGGCGCACCGCAAGAAGGGCTCGCTGGTCTCCTCCAACACCTCGACCCTGCCGCTTTCGCGCCTGACGGACGGCCTGCCTGATTCCTTCAAGGCCGACTTCATGATCACGCACTTCTTCAATCCGCCGCGCTACATGCGGCTGCTGGAGATCGTCAGCGGGCCCGCGACCCGCGCCAAGGCCGTCGAGCAGATGGCTGGGATCGCCGATCGCAGGCTCGGCAAGGGCGTGATCTTCTGCAACGACACGCCCGGCTTCGTCGCCAACCGCATCGGTACCTTCTGGATCCAGGCGGCCCTGGTGGACGCCATCGACCTGGGCCTTTCCATCGAGGAGGCGGACGCCGTCATGGGCCGCCCGGTGGGCATTCCCAAGACCGGCGTCTTCGGCCTCATGGACCTGGTCGGCATCGACCTGATGCCGCACGTGGACAAGGGCCTGGCCGACAACCTGCCGGAGAGCGACAGCTATCACGCCATCCGCCGCGACCTGCCGCTGATCCGCAAGATGATCGACGAGGGTTACACCGGCCGTAAGGGCAAGGGCGGTTTCTACCGCATCAACCGCGAGGGCGGCGGCAAGGTGAAGGAGGCGATCAACCTGGAGACCGGCGCCTATGCGCCCGCCGGAAAGGTGGCGCTGGAAAGTCTCGACGCGGCCAAGGGCCTGAAAGGCGTCAAGGGCTTACAGGCGCTGGTGGCACACGAGGACCGGGGCGGGCGCTACGCCTGGGCGGTCCTCTCCAAGGTGCTGGCCTACGCCGCCTCCCTGGTGCCGGAGATCGTCGGCGACGTCGCCTCGGTCGACCGCGCCCTGCAGCTCGGCTACGCCTGGAAGTACGGGCCCTTCGAGCTGATCGACCGCCTGGGCGCCAAGGCCTTCGCCGAGCGTCTGGAGGCCGAGGGCCGCGAGGCGCCCGAGCTTCTGAAGAAGGCCGCCGCCGCCGAGGGTTTCTACAGGGTCGCCGGGGGCCGGCACGAACAGCTCATGCCCGACGGCGCCTACCGGCCCATCGAACGGCCCGAGGGCGTGGAGCTCCTGGCCGACATCAAGCTGACCCGCGAGCCCCTGGCCCGCAACGGTTCGGCCAGCCTCTGGGATGTCGGCGACGGGGTCGCCTGCTTTGAGATCCACACCAAGCTCAACACCATCGATACCGAGGTCATGGCGCTGCTCGCCAAGACGCTGGAGATCGTGCCCAAGGAGGGCCTGAAGGCGCTGGTGATCTACAACGAGGGCAGCCACTTCTCAGCGGGCGCCAACCTCGGCCTCGCGCTCTTCGCCGCCAACGCAGCCCTCTGGCCGATGGTCGAGGACATGGTGGGCCAGGGCCAGAAGGTTTACCGCAAGCTGCGTCAGGCGCCTTTCCCCGTGGTCGCAGCCCCCTCTGGCCTGGCGCTGGGCGGCGGCTGCGAGATCTGCCTTTCCGCCGACGCCATCCAGGCGCACGGCGAGACCTACATGGGTCTGGTGGAGGTCGGCGTGGGCGTGATCCCCGGCTGGGGCGGCTGCACCGAGATGCTGGGGCGGCTCGCCGCCGACCCGAGGCGGCCCAAGGGCCCCATGCCGCCGGTCGCCGAGGCCTTCGAGACCATCGGCATGGCCAAGGTCGCCAAGTCGGCCTTCGAGGCCAAGGAGTTCGGCTTCCTGCGGGCGGCGGACGGCATCACCTACAACCGCGACCGGCTGCTGGCCGACGCCAAGGCCAAGGCGCTGGACCTGGCCGAGGGCTATGAAGCGCCTGAGCCGCTGGAGCTGGTGCTGCCGGGCCCGAGCGGCAAGGCGACCCTGGACTTCGCGCTGCGCGATCTGGCCGCCAAGGGTGTTGCGACGCCCCACGACCAGGTGGTCGCGGGCGAGCTCTGCGGCGTCCTGACCGGCGGGCCGGGCGCGGACCACACCGAGCCGCTGGGCGAGGCGGAGCTGCTGAAGCTGGAGCGCGAAGCCTTCATGCGGCTGATCCGCACGGAGGCGAGCCTGCAACGCATGGAGCACATGCTGACCACCGGCAAGCCGCTCCGGAACTAGAGGAAAGACGAGGTTCGTCATGGTGAGCTACAAAGCCCCCCTGGAAGACATCCGCTTCTGGCTCTACGAGGTCTTCGACTACGAAAGCCGCGTGGCCGCCCTGCCCGGGTACGAGGAGGCGAGCCGCGATCTGGTCGACGCCGTGCTGGAGGAGGGCGCGAAGTTCTGTGAGAACGAGCTGCTGCCCTTGAACCAGTCCGGCGACAAGGAAGGCTGCCACTTCGAGAACGGGGTCGTGCGTACGCCTCAAGGCTTCAAGGAGGCGTACGAGGCCTATTGCCAGTCCGGCTGGACCTCGCTCGCCTGCGATCCGGCCTATGGCGGGCAGGGACTGCCCAAGACGCTGGAGTTCCTCATGATGGAGCTGGTCTGCTCCACCAACATGGCCTTCGGCATGTACCCCGGCCTCTCCCACGGCGCCTACAACGCACTGGAGATCTGGGGCAGCGACGAGCAGAAGAAGCGCTACCTGCCCAAGCTGGCCGAGGGCGCCTGGTCGGGCACCATGTGCCTGACCGAGCCGCACTGCGGCACCGACCTGGGCCTGATCCGGACGAAGGCGGAGCCGAAAGGCGACGGCATCTACTCCATAACCGGCCAGAAGATCTTCATCTCGGCGGGCGAACACGACCTGACCGACAACATCCTGCATCTGGTGCTGGCCAAGCTGCCCGACGCGCCTGCCGGAACCAAGGGCATCTCCCTCTTCCTGGTACCGAAGTTCGCGGTGAAGCAGGACGGCTCGCTGGGCGCGCGCAACGGCGTCGCCTGCGGCTCGCTCGAAGACAAGATGGGCATCAAGGCCTCGGCCACCTGCGTCATGAACTTCGACGAGGCCGAGGGCACGCTGGTCGGCGAGCCCCACGGCGGCATGAAGGCCATGTTCACCATGATGAACGCCGCCCGCCTGGGCGTCGGCATCCAGGGATTGGGCGTGGCGGAGACCGCCTACCAGTCCGCCGCCGACTACGCCCGCGACCGGCGGCAGGGGCGCAGCCTCTCCGGCCCCAAGGACCTGGAGGCCAAGGCCGACCCGATCATCGTACACCCGGACGTACGCAAGAACCTCCTGACCGTCAAGGCGGTCAACGAGGGCTGCCGCGCGCTCGCGATCTGGACCGGCATGGAGATCGACCGGGCCGAAAAGCACGCCGAGGAGGCCGAACGCCGGGCCGCCGACGACTTCGTGCAGCTCATGACCCCGATCATCAAGGCCTTCATGACCGACCACGGCTTCGACGCCACGGTACGCGCCCAGCAGGTCTTCGGCGGGCATGGCTACATCAAGGAATGGGGTATGGAACAGTTGGTGCGCGATGCGCGCATCACGCAGATCTACGAGGGCGCGAACGGCATTCAGGCCCTCGACCTCGTGGGCCGCAAGCTGGGTCACGGCATGGGCCGCTACCTGCGCCGCTTCTTCCATCCGGTCCTGGCTTTCATCGAGGAGAACCAGGCAGACGAGCAGCTCGCCGAATACGTCCTGCCACTGGCCAAGGCCTTTGGGCGCTTGCAGCAGTCGACCGCCTGGATCGCCGAGAAGGGCCTGAAGGACCCCGAGGAGGCGGGCGCCGCCTCCAGCGACTACCTGCGGCTCTTCGGTCTGGTGACGCTCGCGTACATCTGGGCGCGTACGGCCAAGCTGGCCCTCGCCAAGGTGGAGGCTGAAGAGGACCCGACCGGCTTCTACAAGGCGAAGGTCGCGACCGCGCGCTTCTACATGACCCGCGTGCTGCCCGAGACCAGCGCCCTGTTCCAGCAGATCATGGCGGGCAAGAAGCCGCTGATGGAGCTGGAGGCCGCGAGCTTCTAGAGGGATGTCATGAACCTGCTTTTGCGCCTCATCAAGATCCTCCTGGCCGCGCGCTTCCGCTCGCCCTTGAGCCTCTTTGGCGTCTCGCGGGTGCGCTTCCGGGTCTGGCCCAACGACCTCGACCTCAACCGCCACATGAACAACGGTCGCTTCCTGACCGTCATGGACCTGGGGCGCATCGACCTGATGGCGCGCATGGGCGTTCTCGGCATCTTCAAGAAGCGCAAGTGGATGCCGGTGGTGGCGGCGGAGACCATCTCCTTCAAGCGGCCGCTCGACCCCTTCGAGCGTTATGAGCTGACCAGCCGCATCCTCTGCTGGGACGAACGCTTCCTCTACCTCGAGCAGGTCTTCGTGAAGAAGAACGGCAAGGTGGCCGCGCGCGCCCTGGTCAAGGCCGCGATCCGCGCCCACGCCCGCGCGGTCAAGACCCAGGAGATCCTGGAGGCGCTTCAGGTGCCCAAGCGCAAGTCGCCGCCGATCCCGCCGGGCATCAAGGCCTGGGCGCTGGCGGCTGAGTGGATGGAAGAAGGCGGCGAGCCCGCCAACGACCCCGGAGACCCCGCCAGGCCCGACACGCCCGCAACGGTGAAGGCCCGCGACCGCGCCGAGGAGCGCGCGAAGAAAGAGGCCGCCAGGAAGCATAAAGCCTGAGTCCGCGGGCCGCCGCTCCGGTCGCCGCTCCGGGCCGACTTGCCTGCGCGCGCGGCGCCATGCCTCAATGCCTTCCGACAACCCTGGGAGGCTTTCAATGAAACTGAACGGTTCCTGCCACTGCGGCCAGGTGCGCTTCTCGCTCGAGGCGCCGCAGCCGGTGCCCTATCAGCGCTGCTACTGCTCGATCTGCCGCAAGACGCAAGGGGGCGGCGGCTATGCGATGAACCTCGGCGCGCTGGCCGACAGCCTGAAGGTCGAGGGGTCGGAGCAGCTCAGCGTCTATCGCGCGCAGATGGGCGAGGACGGCGAGGGCCGACCGATCCTCTCCAAGATGGAGCGCTCCTTCTGCAAGCACTGCGGCAGCCACCTCTGGGCCTGGGACCTGCGCTGGCCCGAGCTGATCCACCCCCACGCCTCGGCCATCGATTCCGACCTGCCCGAAGCGCCGGAGCAGACCCACATGATGCTGGGCTCGAAGGCGAACTGGGTGAAGCTGGAAGCCGGCCCTAGCGACAAGACCTTCGAGGACTACCCGGAAGAATCGCTGGAGGCGTGGCACAAGCGGATGGGGATGGAGGGGTAGGAGGCCAAGCGCCGCCATCCTTCGAGACGAGCGCCAAAGCGCTCTCCTCAGGATGAGGTTTGAGGGGCCCGCTCCTGAGGATGAGGTCCGGTGAAGCGGCTCCCTCATCCTGAGGAGCGGGCGATAAGCCCGCGTCTCGAAGGATGGCGGCGGCTTGAGACGGTCAAACGCCCCGCCTCATCCCACCAGCCCGCGCGCCATGGCGTCGGAGAGTCGGCGGGCGAAGGCGGCGGGGTCGGGGACGGCTTCGCCTTCGAGGATTCGCGCCTGATCGAGCAGCAGCCAGGCGGCCTCCTCGATCTCCTGGCTGGCACCCCCGCCGTTCGAGGCGGCGGCCTTCTCGGCCAGGGCCTTCACCAGCGGATGCTTGGGGTTCAGCTCCAGGATGCGCTGGGATTCATGGTCGAGCTGCTGGTGCTGGCGCAGCAGGCGCTCCAGGTGCAGGTCCATGTCGCCCTCGTCGGCGACCAGGCAGACCGGGCTGGAAGTGAGACGCTTGGAGGCGCGCACCTCCTTCACCGCCTCGCCCAGCGTCACCTTCAGGAAGGCGGTCAGCGCCTCGAAACCTTCGGGCGCCTCCTCCTTCTTCGCTTCCTCGGGGGTTTCGTCCTGCTTGGTCTCCCCGGCGTCGTCCATCTCGTCCAGGTCGGCCGAGCCGCGGGTCACCGACTTGAAGGGCTTGCCCTCGTATTCCGGGGCCACGGTCAGCCAGAACTCGTCCACCGGATCGGTCAGGAACAGGACCTCCACGCCCTTGGCCGCGTAGCCTTCGAGCTGAGGCGACTGCTTCAGCCGCTCCAACTTGTCGCCGGACAGGAAGTAGATGGCCTTCTGCCCCTCGGGCATGCGCTCCAGGTAGTCCGCGAGGCTGGTCCAGCCCTCGACCTTGGAGGAGCGGAAGCGGGCCAGCTTCAAGAGCCGCTCGCGGTTGCCCGCGTCCTCGTAGATGCCTTCCTTCAGGACCGGCCCGAAGGCGTCCCAGAAGGCCTCGTAGTTTCCGTCCTCGGCCTTGGCGCGCTTTTCCAAGAGGTCCAGCACCCGCTTGGTCAGGCCCGACTTGATCTTGGCCAGCACGGGCGAGTTCTGAAGCATCTCGCGCGAGACGTTGAGCGGCAGGTCCTCGCAGTCCACCACGCCGCGCAGGAAGCGCAGGTAGGCGGGCAGCACCTCCTCGCTCTCGTCGGTGATGAAGACGCGCTTCACGTAGAGGCGCAGCGCCTGGCGCCGCTCCGGGTGGAACAGGTCCATGGGCCGCTGCGCGGGCACGTAGATCAGCCCGGTGTAGGACAGCATGCCCTCGACCTGGAAATGCAGGCGCGCCCAGGGCTCGTCGAAGGCATGGGCGACGTGGTGGTAGAACTCGCGGTACTGCTCCTCGCTGATGTCCGACTTGGCGCGGGTCCAGAGCGCGGAGGCCTCGTTCAGCTGACGCGGCTCCTCCTGACCTTCCTCGGCCAGAAGGATGGGAACGGCGATGTGGTCGGAATAGGCGCGCACCACGGCTTCCAGCCGCTTGGGGTCGGCGAACTCCTTGGCGTCCTTCTTGAGCGTCAGGGTGATGCGCGCGCCGCGGTCGGGCGCGCTCTCGCTCTCGGAGACCGTGAAGCCGCCCTTGCCGTCGCTTTCCCAGCGCCAGCCCTGCTCTTCTCCGGCCTTGCGGCTTTCCACCGTCACCTTGTCGGCCACCATGAAGGCGGAATAGAAGCCGACGCCGAACTGACCGATCAGGTTGACGGCCTTGTCCTTGTTCTCCGCCGCTTCCTTCAGCCCCGCCATGAAGGCGGCGGTGCCCGAGCGCGCGATGGTGCCCAGGTTCTCCACCATGTCGTCGCGGTTCATGCCGATGCCGTTGTCGGCCAGGGTGAGGGTGCCTTCCTTCGCGTCCGGCTCGATGCGGATCTTCAGGTCCGGGTCACCGGCGGTCAGCTCGGGCTGCGTCAGGGCGGCGTAGCGCAGCCGGTCGCAGGCGTCCGAGGCGTTGGAGATCAACTCGCGCAAAAAGACTTCCTTGTCCGAATAGAGCGCTCCGGCGACGATCTCCAAGAGGCGTGAGACCTCGGCCTGGAAAGACAGCTTTTCTTCGCTCATGGCGTCTTCTAACCCCTTCACATGCTGTTATGCTTCTTCTCGCTTCGCCGGGCGGCTTCCGGCTGTGGTCTGATATGTGACCCTGCCCCCTCGCTTGCAAGGAGGCGTTTGCGTGCCTGAGAACCGGATCATTTCCCAAGAAGAACGCCGTGCACGCGGCGGCGAGCGCGCCGCACTGCTGGCCGAGGTCGAGGCGGAGATCGCCGAGACGGCGGGTATGACCGGGCTGGCGCACCTGCCCGAGGAGGTGCGCCGGGCCCTCCTCGCCGTGCCGCGGCACCTCTTCCTGCCCGAAGACCGGCGCGCGGCGGCTTACCAGAACCGGCCCCTGCCGATCGGCGCGGGGCAGACCATCTCCCAGCCCTACATCGTGGCGCTGATGACCGCGCTGAGCGGCGCCGCAGCCGGCAAGCGCATCCTGGAGATCGGCACGGGCTGCGGCTATCAGGCCGCCGTCTTGGCCGAAACGGGCGCCGAGGTCTGGTCGATCGAGTTCGTCGAGAGTCTGGCGGAAGCCGCGGCGAAACGTCTGGCGGCGCTGGGCTACGATGGAATCCACCTGCGCAGGGGCAACGGCCGGAAGGGTTGGCCGGAGGCAGCACCCTTCGACGCCATCGTGGTGACCGCCGCCGCGCCCAAGCTGCCGCCCGCGCTGTTCGAGCAACTGAAGCCGGGAGGCCGCATCGTCATCCCCATCGGCCCCACCAGCCGCGCCGCCCAGGCCTTCTTCGGCGGACAGGAACTGCGCGTCGTGGAGAAGGACGACCAGGGCGCCAAGCGCGAGCAGAGCGCCCTGCCCGTCGCCTTCGTGCCCTTGGTGAAGGGCTGAGGGCGCGGGACGCAGAGGTAAGAAGCAGAGGTAAAAATCGGAAAAGACGCCCGCCCGCCCTTGCGCGAGCGCGCGTGAGACCCGATCCTTAGGAACCATGACCGAGACCCCTCCCCCAGAAGCCGCCGGACGGTCGCAGCCGCTGCCGCCCTCCCGAAGCGGCGTGACGGCGCTGCTGGGCCCGACCAACACCGGCAAGACCTTCCTGGCGATCGAGCGCATGCTGGCGCACAGCTCCGGCATGATCGGCTTTCCGCTGCGCCTGCTGGCGCGCGAGAACTTCGACCGCGCGGTCAAGCTGCGCGGCGCGCATCAGGTGGCCCTGATCACGGGCGAGGAAAAGATCATCCCGGCCCAGGCGCGCTACTTCTTCTGCACGGTGGAGTCCATGCCGCTGGACCGGCAGGTGGAGTTCCTGGCCGTCGACGAGATCCAGCTCTGCGGCGATCCGGAACGCGGGCACATCTTCACCGACCGCCTGCTGCACGCGCGCGGCATTTCCGAGACGCTCTTCCTCGGCGCGGAGACCGTGAAGCCGCTGTTGCAGCGGCTGGTCCCGGAGGCCGAGGTCGTCTCCCGTCCGCGCTTCTCGACGCTCAGCTACGCCGGGCACCGCAAGCTGACGCGCCTGCCGCCGCGCTCTGCCATCGTCGCCTTCTCCGCGAACGACGTTTACGCCATCGCCGAGCTGATCCGCCGGCAGCGCGGCGGCGCCGCCGTGGTGCTGGGCGCGCTCTCGCCGCGCACCCGCAATGCCCAGGTCCAGCTGTTCGAGGAGGGCGAGGTCGACTATCTGGTCGCGACCGACGCCATCGGCATGGGCTTGAACCTCAACGTCAACCACGTCGCCTTCGCCCGTCTGGACAAGTTCGACGGGCGGCAGATGCGCCCGCTGGGCCCCGCCGAGATCGGTCAGATCGCCGGGCGGGCGGGCCGCCACATGAGCGACGGCACCTTTGGCACGACCGCTGAGATCTCCGAACTGGAAGAGGAGGTGGTGGAGGCCGTGGAGAACCACCGCTTCGACCCCTTGCGCGTCCTCGCCTGGCGCAACCGCAACCTGGATTTCAGCAGCCCCTCCGCCTTGATGGGCAGCCTGGAGGCGCAGCCCGGGCGCGCCGGCCTGTTCCGGGCGCGTGAGGCCGAAGATCAGCTCCACCTGGCCGCCATGCTGCGCGATCCCCTGGTCATGTCGCTCGCGCGCGGGCCCGAGAAGGTCGCGCTGCTCTGGGAGGTCTGCCAGATCCCGGACTTCGAGAAGACCCTGACCGACCAGCACAACCGGCTGCTGGCGCGGATCTACGCCAGCCTGCTCTCCGGCGAGGGCAAGCTCGACAGCGAGTTCCTGGACCAGCGCCTGAAGGCCATCGACCGCAGCGACGGCGACATCGACGCCCTGACGGCGCGCATCGCCCAGGGCAGGGTCTGGACCTACATCACCCACCGCGGCGACTGGCTCGACGACAACCTCCATTGGCAGGAGCGCGCGCGGGCGGTGGAGGACCGGCTCTCCGACGCGCTGCACGAACGGCTGACCCAGCGCTTCGTCGATCGCCGCGCCGCCTTGCTGCTGCGCGGCCGGAAAGGCGAGAGGCCGCTCGGCGGCGTGCGCAAGGACGGCGAGGTGGTGATCGAAGGCGAATCCATAGGCCGCCTGCGCGGCTTCCGTCTGGAGCTGGCCGAGGGCCTGGGCCAGGGCGAGGAAGCGCGGGCCGCGCTGGCCGCCGGGCGTCGCGTGCTGTCGGAGGAGATACCGCGCCGCGTGACCGAGCTCTGCGAGGGCGACGACGGCTCCTTCCTCCTGGAAGCCGACGCCCGGCTCACCTGGCGCGGCCAGCCGGTCGGGCGTCTCACCAAGGGCAAGGACGCGCTGCATCCGGGCGTCTTGGTCGACGACGCCGACCTGCTCGACGCGGCCATGAAGGAGAGAATGCGCCAGCGCCTGGAACGCTGGCTGGAACGCTATCTGCAAAACCGCCTGGCGCCGCTCTACGCCCTTGCGGGCGCGCCGCTGGAGGGCGAGGCGCGCGGGCTGGCCTTCCAGGTCGTGGAGGCGCTGGGCCTGGTGCCGCGCCGGCGAGCGGCCAACCTGCTGCGCGCGCTCGACAAGCCCGCGCGCAAGCAGCTCTACGACCTGGGGCTAAGGATCGGGGCGGAATGCCTCTATGTCCCGGCGCTCCTGAAGCCGGAGGCGCAGGACTTGAAGACCCTGCTCCATTGGGTCTGGCACGGGGGCGAGCAGCCGGGCGCGCGGGCTGAAAAGCCGCTCTGCTTCTCCACCCGCCAGTCCGAGGGGCTTTGCCATGCGCAGGGCTACCGGCTTTTCCCCGGCCGCCGCGCGGGCCTCGCCGTGCGGGCCGATGCGCTGGAAAAGCTGATGAGCGCGCTCTACCGCAACCGCCCCACCGGGCCCTTCACGCCGCTACCCCGGCTGGCCGAGCCCCTGTCGGGCGACCAGGAGGCCTTGGCCCGCCTGCTGCCGGAACTGGGCTTCCGGCGCCAGGGCGGCGAAGACCCGGCGATGGCCGTCAGCTTCGCTCCCCAGCGCCGCGGCGCTTCCGCCCGCAGGCGCAAACGCCCTTCAGATGCGCAGGACAGGAAGGCGAAACCCGAGGCGGCAAGCCGCGCCAAGGGCAAGGCCAAGCAGCAGAAGCACCAAAAGCAGCAGCAGCCAGCCAGTGATCGGACGAACCGCAAGCGCAGCGTGCCCAACCCCGATTCACCCTTCGCCAAGCTGGCGGAACTCTACCAGCGCTGATCCCCCATGAGCGAACCCGCCGATAGCCAGCGCCTGGACAAGTGGCTCTGGAGCGCGCGTTTCTTCAAGTCGCGCTCGCTGGCTTCCAAGGTCTGTCAGGCCGGGCAGGTGCGCATCGACGGGGAGGCGACCGCGAAGGCGCATTTCGCGCTGCGCGGGGGCGAGGTCCTGACCTTCCGCCAAGGCGACCATATCCGGATCGTGAAGGTGCTCTTCCTGGCCGAACGGAGAGGGCCCGCGAGCGAAGCCCAGGGCCTCTACGAGGATCTGGCACCGCCGAGCCGCGAGGCGAAGCTCCCCCGGAACAAGCCGTCCGCGCCAGGGTCGCGCCCGCGCGGCGCGGGTCGCCCGACCAAGAAGGACCGGCGGGAGATCGCCCGTCTGAAGGATGAGCTTTGAAGAGGGGCGACTAAGTCCCTCAGCCGCGCAGGATCAGTCGCGCCGGAAGATCAACGACAGGTTGTTGGCCGGCATCTCCACGGTTTCTTCCAGGCTGAGATCCCAGCTTTCGGCGAGCGCGGTGAGGGTTTCCAGCCGCCGCAGACCCCATTCGGCGTTGCGCGCGCGCAGGCTCTCGTCAAAGGCGAGGTTGCTGGGCGCGGTCTCCGCATCCTCGCGGATGAAGGGGCCGTAGAGATAGAGGACGCCGCCCGGTGACAGCAGGCGGCTGGCGCCGCGCAGCAGCGCCTCGGCGGCGCTCCAGGGAGCGATGTGCAGCATGTTGATGCAGACCAGGGCGTCGGCCCGGCTCAGCGGCCAGACCTCCTGATAGACATCCAGGCGCAGCGGCGGCATGAGGTTGGGGCTGGCGGTCTCGTCGACGTAAGCGCCGATTGAGGCGCGCAGGACCTCCTCCACCTCGCTGGGCTGCCAGATCAAGGGCGAGAGCTTCGGGGCCATGTAGGCGGCGTGCTCGCCGCTGCCGCTCGCGACCTCCAACAGGATTCCGCTGGGCGGCAGAACGCGCTTCAGCACCTCGAGAATGGAATCGCGGTTGCGCAGACAGGCTGGGGAGTGCAGCCGTACATCGGCGCTTTTGAGATCGTCGTTGGCGTGACCGCTGTCTCCCATAGCCGACGACCCTAAGACCGCTCGCCTTGCCGTGCAAGCAACCAGCGCCCATGTTTAGCGGGAGGGAAGCAGCAGAATGCCAAAAGGAAAAGGTCCCTTCGAGCGATGATCGACAGACTTAAAGCTCTCTTCAAGCAGAACGATGGAACCTCGGAAGCCGGGGCGGACATCGTGCCGCTGGCCGTCGCCTCCCTCTTCGTCAAGGCCGCCGAGCTCGACGGCGATTTCGGGCAGGAGGAGCGCAGCCTGATCGGGAAGCTGCTCGCCGAACACTTCGAGTTGAGCGAGGCCGCCGCCCTGGAGCTGCTGGAGCGCGCCAGCCACCGCGTCGGCGCCAGCGTCGAGATGTACGGCCTGACGCGGGACATCAAGAACTCCCTCGATCATCCCGAACGGGTCGAGTTGATGGAGATGCTCTGGCAGGTCGCCTACGCGGACGGGGTGCTGCACGACTACGAGGCCAACCTGATGCGGCGCCTCGCCGGGCTGCTCTATGTTTCGGACCAGGAAAGCGGCGAGGCCAGAAAGCGCGCACAGCGTGCGCTAGGCCTCTTGGAATAACCGCGCTTCTAAGCTAGATAGGACCGGCGAAAGACGTTCCCAGCCGAGCTTAAGGACCAACATGACCTACGTCGTCACGGAAGCCTGCATCAAGTGCAAGTACATGGATTGCGTCGAAGTCTGTCCGGTGGACTGCTTCTACGAGGGCGAGAACATGCTGGTGATCCACCCGGACGAATGCATCGACTGCGGCGTCTGCGAGCCGGAGTGCCCGCCCGAGGCCATCGTCCCCGACAGCGACCCCGAAGGCGAGAAGTGGCTGGAGCTGAACCGCGACTACAGCGAGACCTGGCCGAACATCGCCCGCAAGGGCGAGGCGCCCGCCGATGCCGATGAGTACCGCGAGATGGAGAACAAGTACGAGAAGTTCTTCAGCGCGGAGCCCGGCGAAGGCTCCTGAGCGTTCATTTCCTTAGAGCCCGAGCGCGCTGCGCCGCATCCGCGGCCTCGAAGAAGGGCGCGAGGAACGCCACTTAGCGTCTTGTGCGCCGCACAAGAGTTGAATTTTCCGTCCAACTAAAGTATTATCTTTCGGTTACAAACCGGGGTGCGCCGCCGTCTGGGCCGAAAAGCATGAGGCGACGTGGAACCGGTCCCTGTATGGCGGGCGGCGGATATCCGGCGCCCCGCCTGGATAGAGACAGAGACTGCATCGATCGGGCGCCGCCTGACAAGGTCAGGCGGAAAAGGGCTCGGTCGGCGTTTGTGATAGGGGCTTTTTTGAAGCCTTTTTTTCGCGCCGGCCATGGGGGGTTGCCTGAACGACAACGGGTCCTTGTTTGGGATCGTTTATAATAGGGACGGAGAGAACCCTACCATGGCTAAAGATACCGAATACGCCGCCGGCGATTACGTCGTCTACCCCACGCACGGCGTGGGCCGCGTGATGGGCGTCCAGAAGCAGGAGATCGCAGGCGACAAGCTCGAGCTGATCATCATCAAGTTCGACAAGGACCGCATGACCCTCCGCGTTCCCGTGGCCAAGGCCAACAACTCCGGCCTGCGCAAGCTGTCCAGCCGCAAGCTGATGGACACCGCGCTGCAGACCCTGAAGGGCCGCAGCCGCGCCAAGCGCACCATGTGGAGCCGCCGCGCCCAGGAATACGAGGCGAAGATCAACTCCGGCGATCCGGTCGCGATCGCCGAGGTGGTGCGCGACCTGCACCGCGCCGAGGATCAGCCTGAGCAGTCCTACAGCGAGCGCCAGATGTACCAGGCCGCCCTTGAGCGTCTGGCCCGCGAACTGGCGGCGCTGGAGAAGATCGACGAGATCAAGGCCGCCGAAAAGCTCGAGAAGCTTCTGAGCGCAGCCTGATCTGCCTGAGAAAGGCGCGTATGTCGGGCAAGGGAGTCTTGATTGTCACGCCGCGCCAATTAGGCTAGACGAACCCGATGAAGACGGGCCGGCCGGACGATTTCCGGTCGGCTCTTTTCGTTGAAGACGAGACCGCGCAAAAAAGCTGCCCGCCCCAGGGCCGACCCCAGGAGAGTCCGCGACGTGCCAGAGGCTTCCGGCCAAGCCAGCGCCACCAACCGCCAGAAGTTCGCGGTCTTGAAGGGCGGTCGAAGGGTCTGGGCGATCGGCGCGTTGCATGGAGAGGCCGGACAGCTCACCGCGCTGCACGACGAGCTCGCGGGCCGTCTAGAGCCCGGCGATCAGGTGGTCTATCTCGGGAACATGATCGGGCGGGGTTCCGCGATCATCGACACGCTGGACGAGGTGATCGCGTTTCGCACCCTCTTCCTCTCGCGCCCCGGCGCGCATCTCTGCGACATCGTCCATCTGCGCGGCGCGCAGGAGGAGATGTGGCAGAAGCTGCTACAGCTTCAGTTCGCAACGGACCCGAGACAGGTGCTGGCCTGGATGCTGCAACAGGGCGTCGGCCCGACCATCGAGGCCTACGGCGGCACTGAAGAGGCGGCCAAGCGGGCGGCGGGCAGCGGCGTCGTGGGGATCACGCGCTGGTCCAGCGAGCTGCGCAGCAGGATGCAGGCCCATCCCGGCCACGCCCAGCTTTTCGCTGCTCTCCGCCGCGCCGCGCTGAGCGACGACGGCACCTTGCTCTGCGTCTCCGCCGGGCTTGCGCCCGACCGGCCGCTGGATGCGCAGAAGGACTCCTTCTGGTGGGGTGCTGCGGCGTTCTCGCGCATGACCGAGCCCTACGACGGCTATAAGCGGATCCTGCGCGGGATCGCGCCCGACCATCCCGGTCTGGTGCTGGATGATTTCCGGGGCACCCTGGACGGCGGCTGCGGCTTCGGGGGCGCGCTGATAGCGGGCTGTTTCGCGCCCGATGGATCGCTCGCCGACCGGATCGAGATTCCGCCGGCCTGATTACTCCTCGACGATCAGTTTGATCTTCTGCCCGGCTTGCAGGCCTTCGCCGGGCCGCAGCCCGTTCAGCACGCGCAGCCGTTCTTCCCGGTAGTCGGGATAGGGCAGGCGCCGGGCGAGGGACGAGAGGCTCTCGCCCGGCCTCACCTCATGGATCCGGATGCGGTAGGGCTTAAGCGAGGCCGCCTCCCCGTCGCTGAGGCGCCGGAAGGAATAGGTCGTCTCGCGCAGAGGCCGGTTCATCTGATCCAGGCGGTTGGAGGGGACCACGAAGAGGAAGCGCACGATCTGGTTGGGCGCGAAGCGGATCGCCAGCAGCCGCAGGCTTCCCGGGCCGCTGTTCAGGTTCACCTTGGTGGTCGCCGTGGCGGCCTTCATGCCGTTGATCTCAATCCGCTCGAACTGCTCCAGCCGCGCATTCTTGCCCCAGACGCCGCGCAGGTAGTCGCCGACCTCGTAGCGCCGCGCCGCCTCGCCGCCCGCCATGTCGAAGACGATCATGCTGCCGTTGGGATGCTTGGCTTGAACGCTGGTCGGGCGGTTGGCGAGCCGGAAGCCCGGCGGCACCTCGAACGCGAACTTCAGCTCGGGGTGCAGGAAGCGCTGGCCGCGCACGAAGCCCTGGCGCGGGCTGTCGCCGTGGATCGTGCCGTCGATCCGGCGCAGGTAGGCATCGCGGTTGCGCATGGGGTTGGCGACCTGCGTAACGCCCGCCTGGCGCGCGGCGTCCCGCACGCGGTCGGCGGTGCGCGGGTGGGTCTGCAAGATGTTGTAGGCATCGGCCTGCCCCGGATTCCCGGCCAGGATCGCCTCCAGGCGCGCGTTGGACTCCATCTGGCTGAGGAAGCTCGCCATGGCCTCGGGATCGTAGCCTGCGCGCGACAGGTAGCGAATGCCCAAGAGGTCGGCCTCCGACTCCTGGCTGCGCGAGTAGCTGGCCAGCGCCATCTGCGCGGCCTGCCCGCCAAGCTGCCCGACGTTCGCGTCCCCGGTCAGGATCGCCGCGCCCACCACGGCCAAGCCGGCGAGAACCGAGTTTCCGTAGCGCTCCGCGCTGTGGCGCGCGGTCACGTGGCCGATCTCGTGGGCCAGCACGCCCGCCAGCTCCGCCTCGTCGCGGGCCAGGTTGACCAGGCCGCGCGAGACGTAGACATAGCCGCCGGGCAGCGCGAAGGCGTTGACGATGTCGCTGTCCAGGATGGTGAAACGGTAGGGCAGGTCCGGCTGCTCGCTGGTCGCCGCCAGCAGATTGCCGACGGAGGTGACGTAGCGGTTGAGCTCCGGGTCGTCATAGCTGCCGCCGAACTGCGCCACCATCTTGGGGTGCTGCTCGCGCCCCAGGGCCAGCTCGTCCTGGGCGTCCAGGCCGCCGGTGAAGATCGTTCGGCCCGTCGCGGGCGCCGTCTCGCAGCCCGAAAGCCCGAGGCCGCCAAGGCCGATCAGCAGCGCAGCGGACAGCGCGCGCAGGCGGCGGCCCAAAAGGCGGGAGAAGAAAGGCGCTCGGTCGTCTGTCTTTGCTTGCGGCATTACGGCTCCAATAGCTCGAGCTGCTCTGGGTGTGTCACGCGGATCAGCGGGCCGTTGTAGGCGGAGATCCAACCGCGGACGCGCACCCGGCGGCCTGAAAGACTCTCCAGTTCTACGCCCGCTTGCTTGAATTCATCCCGGACCTCGCGCGGGATCTGCAGGCTGAAGTCCTCTTTCCAGTCCTCACCGAAGTTAAGGTAGGTGTTTCGGCTGGAGGAAAAAACCTCCCGCACCTCGCCTTCGATCACCTGAAAGGAATCGAGCAGGGGCCAGAGGGCGCCCGCCCGGGCCTCTCTGATGCGGTAGAAGGGGTGGCCCCAGATGCCGCGCCCGGCGCGCCGGGCGGCGCGTTCCAGCTCAAGCATCTCCGCCACCAGCGCGCGGTTGTCGGGGAAGGAGTAGACCCGGGCGAGCCCGAGCTCCAGCAGACGGCCCTGGACCCAGACGCGCTCGCGCGTCACCAGGTGCGCCAGAGCGCGGCCATAGCGCTCCTCGCGCCGTCCCCCTTCGGCGAAGGTGAGGCCGGCCTCCCGGC
>JARRJC010000036.1:0-16635 GCA_037379885.1 Limibacillus sp. | reverse complement strand
CGCGCTCTTGACCTCGGGCGCCAGGGACCAGGCGGAGAAGTTGGCCCGGCCCAGCGGCAGCTTAGGGGCCTGCACTCCGACTAAGCGCACCTCGCCTGCGCCTTCCAAGAGGACGGTGTCGCCATCGACCACGCTGGCCACGCGCTCCCAGCGGGGCGCGCTCAGGCCGGCGGGAAGCTCCTGGGCCTGCGGGCTCGAAAGGCCCGCGAGTACGGCCAGCGTGAAGAGTGCGGTCAGGCGCGCCATAGAGGGTGCAATCGCCCGGAGGGGGCGATAAGCTTTCCGCCCGCCGGCGAGGCGCGGGGACAACAGACTACCAAGACAGATGAGGCAGGGGTGCAAAGCGATCTTTTCCCACCGATAGAGCCCTATGACAGCGGCTTTCTTCAGGTCGATTCCCTCCACCATATCCATTGGGAACTCTCCGGCAACCCGAAGGGCGAGGCCGTCGTCTTCCTGCACGGCGGTCCGGGGGCCGGCTGTGCCTCCGATCATCGGCGCTTCTTCGATCCCGAGCACTACAACATCCTGCTTTTCGACCAGCGCGGATCGGGGCGCTCTCGCCCCTACGCCGAGATCAAGGACAACAGCACCCAACATCTGATCGCGGATATCGAGACCCTTCGGCGCAAGGTCGGCGCGGAGCGCTGGCAGGTTTTCGGCGGGTCCTGGGGCTCGACCCTTGCGCTGGCCTACGCTCAGGCGCACCCCGAGGCCGTCTCGTCCCTCGTGCTGCGCGGCATCTTCCTCGCCCGCAAGGCGGAGATCGAGTGGTTCCTCTTCGGCATGCGGCATATCTTTCCCGAGGCGTGGGAGGACTTCATCGGCCTGCTGCCGGAGGGCGAGCGGAGCCGCCCGTTGGAGGCCTACTCCAAGCGCCTCAACGATCCCGACCCCAAGGTTCACCTCCCCGCCGCGCAGTCCTGGGCCGCCTATGAGGGGCGCTGCGTCACGCTCTTGCCCAATCCGGCGACGGTGCGCGCCTTCGGCGGCGCGGCCACCGCGCTGGCCCTGGCGCGCATGGAGGCGCACTACTTCATCAACGGCTGCTTCCTGGAGGAGGGCGAGTTGCTGGCGAAGATCGACCGGCTGCGCGGCATCCCGGCGGTGATCGTGCAGGGCCGTTACGACATCGTCTGCCCGGCCGTCAGCGCGGCGGACTTGAAGCGCGCCTGGCCCGAGGCCGAGTTGGTCATGGTGCCCGATGCGGGGCATTCGGCCATGGAGCCGGGCATCGCCCGTGCGCTGGTCCGGGCGACGGAGAAGTTAAAGGGCGCTAAAACGCGCTAACGCGCTTTACCTTCTTCACCCTATTGGAGTAAGTTCACGCGATTGAATCGAAAGGCCGCGGGACGGCCCGCCTATCTGTGGGGGATTGATGACATGATGGGATTTTGGCGTTCGCTGAGCGTTGCGGGGGCGATGATGGTCATGGCGGCTGGCGCCGCGCAGGCCGACGAGGCGAGCGATCCGCCGCTTCTGGCGTTCGGCGCCGGCGTCTATGACGTCTTGCAGACGGACGACGCGGCGGCCGACTTCCGGATCGAGTACCGGCATGGGCCCGCCTGGCTCGGCTTCATCAAGCCCTTCGCCGGGCTGGAGGTTACGACCGACGGCGGCGTCTGGGGCGGCGCCGGTCTGTTGCTGGACATCAAGCTGACCGACAACTTCGCCATCGGCCTGTCGTCGGGCCCCGGCCTCTACAGCGACGGCGACGGCAAGGACCTGGGCCACACGGTGGAGTTCCGTTCCCAGATCGAAGCGGCCTACATCTTCGAGGACAAGGGCCGTCTGGCGCTGGCCTTCTCTCACCTCTCCAACGCGGGCCTCGGCGACACCAACCCGGGCACCGAGGTGCTGACGCTCTACTACATGATGCCGCTGACCTTCTAAGCGCGGCCCATCATCGAAAGCTTCAGGAGCGCCGGCCCGGCACAGGCCGGCGCTCTCTCTTTTGACGCGGCAACCCGCCTCTGGCGCGTCCCCGTCCGGCCGTTGTATAAGGCCCTAACCCAAGGGCTCGCCACGGCTGTCCCCGTAGCTCAGCAGGATAGAGCATCAGATTCCTAATCTGAGGGTCGCAGGTTCGAATCCTGCCGGGGACGCCACAGTTTTCAGGGACTTAAGGCTATGGGGCCAGAACAGACCCTGGGCGAGGTTCGGCAGTAGTCCGAACTTGCGCGACTTTTCTAAAGATCCGCAAGAAAGGCAACCTAGTGACGGCGCTAGCGTGGCTTGATCTGTATTTCCCTGTTAAGGCTCGAATTTCAGGGAATTTTCTGCATCTGCTCTTTTTATATCAACTTGCCATTGCTTAACATGCTGATATATAATGATTTTCTAAAGTTTTCCCTAAAGCTATTAATAGGGAATTCCAAGGGATTATCAGGGAATTTCGGTGGTGCATCAGGGAAGACTGGTTGCGCTTGCTGATGAACGGGAGGGCTTGAGGCGCGGACAGACCAAGCGCTAGTCTTTCTCCAATGGATCGAAACGCATTCCTCCTCATATTTTTGCTGACCCTCGCCGCATGCGGTGGCGCTCCAGTCTATCATGATGTTGAGGGGCTCGACTTCTGGCGTGTCGAGACTATTGAGGGGCGCTCCTATGAAATATCGCGCCTCGGCGGTGCCCAAAACCTTTTCCTCGTGCGTAGCCAGGACGGCCAGCCGGCACTGTCCCCTCATATGCTGCGCGCGGTGAGCTTGGTTTCGCGCTGTGATAACCACAAGGTGGTGGAGGCGGCCGAGGACGGCACCAGTCTTAAGGTGCAAGGAGTCTTCTGTCCAAAAGGACGCCAGTATTAATTGTTCGCCGGGAAGCCATCCTTTCTTTCGACAGTTCGGGCGGTTTGAGTGTTGCGCCCTTACCATTCTGATTGTGGGTTGGACCGGGAGTAGATTGCGTAGCCTTTTCAGGAACCCAGACTTGCGTGTCGCTAGAAAGCTTGATTTGGTTGTTAGTAGGAATCGCCAAAAAATTGCTCGTTGAGGTTCTTTAGCTAATTATTGAGAGGCTTTTCAATGAGAAGAAAATCGATTTCAGTAGCGGCCGCCCTCATGCTCTCGGGCTGCGCTGGCAGCGAATTAACCTCTGCATCAGAGCATATTCTAACAGATGAATCCGGCAAACTGGTTTTGGAATACCGGAATGTTGAGATCCCACTCATGGTCTTGATCGAGATGCCGGGTGGCCAGGCAATGCGCCCAAGCGGCCCACCCAGCAGTTACACGATGAGCCAGGTAACTGACTACTGGATTGGTGCTACTTCTGAAGCTATGAAACGCTGTGGTTATGTTGAACTCCGACAGCAGCTGAAGAATAAATCACATGACCGATCCGCATTTGCACAGGGAGAGAATAAATTGGGGGGATCAGTGATGGTGAACTGTGGAAAGGCCAGGCGCCTGGCCGAGGCAATCCTTTCTCACTAAGCCTAGATCTATGACTTTCGGCGAAATAATGGGCGGGCGCGCGTCGTATTAGGCACGTCCCTAACCGGTCTAATTTCCACTAAAGGCGAATAGCGGACAAACTCAGGCACGCATATATGTGGGTGAGTAGCGCAGCGACAATCGGCGCGCGAGACGCAAGCTGCGCCAAATCCCCTCGAACTGTTTATGACGCGTTATTGCCCCAAGACTTCCAACAGAACCTGGCCTGTCGCACCCGAGGGCGGACGAGTTCCAGCGACAGCGGCCAACGTCAAGGCAACATCAATCGTGTGAACACGGCGGGATACAGTCTGAGGTGCGATATCCCAGCCCGCAAAAAGGATCGGGACAAATGTGTCATAGCGCCAAGGCGACCCATGGGTAACCGTCACCGAAAGGCCATCCATATCATTGATGAACCACTCTGGCTTGAAAACCACGTAAATATCGCCGGACCTATCAGGGTGGTAGTTGTTCAGAACAGCCCGCATAAGCGCGTTGTCGGGCAATGATCCCTCGCGGAGGCGCGAACTGGGCACCGCATAGGCGACGCCCTCAAATGCTACCAGCTCATCTGCGATGGCTGTTTCAAGCGCCACCCTGTCGATGTCGGGATCGTTGATGATCTCCTCTGAAAGATAGAGGTATGGATGGTCGTAGCCCTCGAACAACGGGCCGACTATGCCAAACTGGGACTTGATGCGTTCCACGGCGGCGTCCGAATCCCATTCATCCGGTTTGACATAGCCTCCAGGCATTCCAAGCGACTGCAGATAGCCTGGCGCTTCAGGCGCACCATGGTCGGCTGAGAGCACAATCAAAGTGTTCTCAAGTCCGATCTCTGCATCGATATAGGTAAAGAGATCGGCCAACGTGCGATCTAGCTGAAGGAGGTTGTCTTCTGCTTCCAGGCTCGAGGGGCCAAAGAAATGGCCCACATAGTCGGTCACGGAAAAGCTGAGGCCCAGAAAATCGGTTACCTCATCATCTCCCAGGCCCTCGGCGTCGATAAGGGTTTTTGCGAAATCCGCCGTCATCCTGTCGCCGAAAGGGCTGAGGGTGAGAAGGGTGGTGAAGTACTTGTCGTCGACGGTTCCAAGCGGGTGCGGGAAGGTGCGCCCGAAACCTGCAAAGTCAGGCTCCCAATCCTGATTATCTCGCTCGCCAAAAAGATAGGTGTCGAGCGGGTTCAATAACTCCCAGGACATTCCACTGTAGCTCTGCGGCAGACCATCGGCATTCCATGCGTTCACCCAACTCGGGTAGGCGTCGTAATAGTAGTTGCTGGTCACAAACTGGCCCGCCGATTTGGAGAACCAAAATGCCTTGCCAGTGTGCCCAGCCATTGAGACAGCGCCACGATCCTTTATTGAGACGCCAAAGACTTTGGCGCGCCCCACCGTATTGAGAGTGAGTTCATCCCCAAAGGTCGATGTCAGGATCGTAAGCGGTGACCGGCCATCGCTCTTTGCAGCGCGTTGTGTCGGGTCAATCTCAGTGGATTCGTCTACATCGGCCCCGCTGGTAAGGATCGAGTATTCTGGGTCTTCGATGTTGTAGACGGTCCGTCCCTCAGATCGGTCATACCATAGGTTACCAACCATTCCATGAGCCGCGGGGGTCGCGCCGGTCGCCAGCGTGGTGTGCCCGACAATCGTTTCCGTGTTGGCGTGGGTATGGTGGGCATTGTCGTAGTGAATCCCTTGCTCCAACAGGTAGCGGAATCCACCTACGCCAAACTGGTCAAAGTGCCTAGTCGGCAAATCGCCGCGAAGTTGATCAACGGTGATCTGGAGGATCAAACGAGGTGTGTCCTGAGCAACGACAACCGCTGGACACACGGCTAAAGCAAAAAAGAACAGACCCATAAATCTTAAGGGAGGCGGCATGAGACCCTCAGGGCTAATGATTGATTCCCAACAACAGGATTGAAGCATTGTCCGATGAAAAGCATCAATGCTTTTTGGGAGAGATATCTATAGCAATCCATCTTGTGCAATTAGCAGCAGACCCCTGCCACCAAGTTTCATTCTGTTGAGTGTCCGCTATTGGCTAGAAGCAGACATTCCGTCATACGAGGACAGCTACCGCCTTTTCCCTTGAGAAGCTGGAATGTGCTTCTCACCCGCGATATAGAAATTTAATCTTCTTCAGAGTTTTGTCTTGGTGCGGGGAAACATGAAAACTTGGATCTTGGTTTCAATTGCAGGCTTGGCAGGGGTTTTGATCGGTGCTTTCGCCCCGCTAGGCGACGAGAGCAATGCACCCCCACCCAGAACTGGCGACACATTCAGCATTGGCGGGGGTTGGCTGACCGGCAACTATTACCCGGCGGCCGGCGCGATTTGCAATCAACTGCAAGCCACCGAGGGTTTTGAGGAAGACTGCCTGGTCCGACCATCGCATGGATCCATTGAGAACCTGCAGGCCCTGAGGGAGGGGTTGAACAGCTTCGCCATCGTGCAGAGCGACTGGCAGTTTCACGCCTACCACGGGACCTCCCTCTTCGAGGAGGAGGGCGCCTTCACGACCCTTCGCTCCATCATGACCCTTTACGGTGAGGCGGCCAGTTTGCTGGTGCGCCCCGGGGTCGATGCTGAAGACATGAACGATCTGAAGGGCTTGCGCATCAGCATCGGTGAGGAAGGAAGCGGGACCGCGGCGACATGGCAGGCCGTCGCCGAGGCCGCGGGCTGGAGCGGCGCGGACCTCGCCGCAGCGCAGAAGCTCGGCTCGCTGGATGCGATTGCCGGCCTCTGCGCGGGTGACCTGGATGCCATCTTCTGGATCGTCGGCCATCCCTCCTCCGTGACGCTGGAGGTGATCGAGCGGTGCGGCGCAACGCTGCTGCCCGTCCACGCCTCGGCGGTCGACACGCTGGTAGAGGAGAATCCCTATTTCCTGAAAATCACCCTGCTCGCCGACGGCTACCCGGGGCAGACTGAGGCCATAGAAACCCTGGGCGTCGGAGCGTCGCTGGTGACGCGTCAGGATGTGCCTGCCGCCCTAGTTGAGGGGCTCACGGCCGCCGTACTCGACGACATCGACGGCTTCCGCGCGGCCCACCCGGCGCTCACGGGCTTTGGCAAAGCGAGCGCAATCGGGGGCGGGCTCTCCGCCCCGCTGCACGACGGCGCGAAATCCGCCCTGGAAGAAAGAGGTGTGCGATGACGGCACGCGCCTCCGGCCTCGCGCTGGCGCCCGCCTTCCTGAGCGATGAACGCGGCGCAACGCTCATTGAGTACACCATTCTCCTAAGCTTCGTGGCCGCCGTGGGCGTTGCCGTCGTATGGCCCGTCGCGATGAAAGTGGAAAGCCAGTTCGCCGCGCTGCAAACGGCCCTCGTCTATACCCCGAGCACGGTGGCGCCCGACCACGACACCAGCAATGCGATCACGCATCAGACCGTCATCGGGTCGATCCACAACGACCACGCGGTGCTCTCTCCTGGCAGCGGTACGGGAGGCTCTAGCGGCTCCGGTGGCGGTGGAACGGTTGCTGCGAGCAGTGGGTCGGGGAGTGGCGGGACGGGAAGCACCGGCGGAACCGGCGGCTCCTCGCTCCCGACAACCTCATTGTCCGCGTCTTTTCACAACTGCGGGTCGGGTTTCTGGAACGCGCACGCGGGCAAATGCGTGGGCAGGCACCATTGATCGCACCGGGTTCATGACCCCTTACAGCCGGAGTCCAGATGAAGAGACGCAACTTCCAAAGCAGCGAAAACATTTTCAAGCAGGGCGAGCCGGCCGACCGCGCTTTCCTGCTTGTCGAGGGTGAGGTCGCCTTTTTCCAAGGACGGGACCGGATCCTAGACGTCGGCCGGGGACGCTTTTTCGGCGACCTTCAACTCTTCAAGAACGGCAGCTACCCGGCGACGGCCGTGACGCTTGAACCCAGCATCGTGATCGAATTCACGGCCGAGGAGCTTCTGGATCACCTCGGCAGCGACCGCGAAGCCCTCAAGAATTACCTCACCGATGTCGAAGACCGGGTGGAGGAATTGCTTGAGATGCTCATTAAGAGGTAGGCCGCCAAATAACGATAGCACCCTCCAGAAGCAGGCACGTCCAAGTCCGGAAGTGGCTAAAAACGGACGGAGGCAACACCGAAGATCGACTAGGCTGGAGCACCTGCCTTTCGAAGTGCTGCAAAGAGATGCTCATGCTCTTTTTTATCACGGTATGGCATTGCCGCTTCCCAATAGCTTTTCCAGCCGCTCAGCGCGCGTCCGGGAAAGACAGGCATTACCTTTTCATTTTGATCGTAAAAGAGTTCGAGAGCGTGCTGGGCCTCCTCCTGTTGGCCATGCATGGCGTAGGATGCCGCAAGCCAGCCCAGCACCTCAGGTAAATCTGTGTCGCTTCTCTTAAG
The DNA here is from genome assembly GCA_037379885.1 of Limibacillus sp. NCBI lineage: Bacteria > Pseudomonadati > Pseudomonadota > Alphaproteobacteria > Rhodospirillales > Rhodovibrionaceae > Limibacillus > Limibacillus sp. The sequence continues at coordinate 8,830 of JARRJC010000036.1, read as the reverse complement.
ATCCTCAATGGCTCGTTCGTAATTCCGCAGGGAGAAATAAGTGATTCCGCGAAGCCACGGCAACCACTGCAGGTCGAAGGGATCGATCCGCATGGCCCTATCAAATTCCTCCAGAGACTGGTCGTAATCGGAAACGATCGTCAGGAACCAAGCATAGACTCCGCGGGCTTCAGGATCATTTGGATTAAGCTCTATAGCCTTCTCGAGATGGAACCGTGCCTTATCAAACTGCCGCTTGAGGATGCAAATTTCTCCCATGGCCCAATTGGCTCTGCTGCTCGCCGCATCGAGCTCGATCGCAATCTGCGCCGCCTTTGTAGCTTCATTGATCGCCAGATCACGGTCCGCAACGAGGTATGCCATCCATTCCATAAAATAGCTGACCGCAATCAAGGCGAAGGCCTCAGCGTTTGCCCGGTCCATCTCTATCGATTTCTCAAGCCACGCCCTTGCTTCCCGAATGCTCACTACTTCAATATTGAATAGAAGGTCTTTACCTCGCAAAAAATAGTCATAAGCCTGAAATTGGTGCTCGCTAAGGACCTTTAGGCGACCTCGACGATAGGTCTCAATCCGGCCGAGGACCATTCGCGATATGGCCTGAACGATTTCGTCTTGGACCGTGAAGATGTCCTCGAGTTTCCGATCGTAGCGCTCGGCCCAAAGATGCAATCCGTCTTCGCTATCCAGCAGCTGTGCAGTCACGCGCACCCGGTCACCTGCCTTTCGCACGCTTCCTTCGATAAGGTATCTGATGCCGAGTTGGCGGCCGATTTCTGGAGCCACAACTGTCTGCCCCTTAAAGGCGAAGGATGAATTGCGGGCTATCACAAACAGTGAGCGATGGTGGGAAAGCTCAGTAATGATGTCTTCGGTGATGCCGTTAGCGAAGTAGTCTTGCTCGGAATCCCCGGACATGTTGAGGAAAGGCATGACGGCGATCGAGGGTTTGTGGGGAAGCGGGAGAGCTTCCTGCTCGGTCTCAATCTGCGCCTTGTCTTCGAGCCGCAATCTCTCGTCGCGTAACCAGTCATCGAAGGCCGGATCACTAATATGCAAGCCTTCAAGAAACCCTTGATCAGGCAAGGGGTTTTCTAAAGTCACAAATTTTGGATCGAGCGCAACGTCATCATGGGTCGTAATAACCGCTTTTGCGGCCCCTTCTCCTAAGTCTCTGCGAAGGCCGCTCAAGGCTTGACGCAGCGACCCACGCGCTTGCTCATCGCCCCGCTCGGACCACAGAAGCGCCATAATGGTCTCACGGCTTCGCGGCTTGCCAAGCGGTGAGGCAAGGTACGCTAAAAGCGCTTTCGCCTTTCTTGATTTGATCGAGATTTCTCTACCTCGAGAATCCCAAGCTCGAAACCGTCCATGAAGCTTAAGGGTCAACATTGGCGGCCACTCGATTCTCTAAATTCATCCGCTATGGCGCATTTCACGGCTTATTCGCGCCCTTCGCAATCTTGATTCACGCCATAGCGCCATTCGTTCACGCCTGGCAAACGGCTGATTCACGCTCCGACCTTAGCATCAATTCAGTCAGGCAGGGCGGATCGGCCGCCAGCCGCAATCTCAAGAGGCAGACCATGACATTCTTCGACAGCACTCCGGCCGGTGCATTGGTGAACGCACTTGATGCTGCAGCTGAGAGCGATCGGAAGGCCCTCAGGCGACAGACAACTACTCCATCCAAGAGCGGAGCTCGGCGCGTCACCTTGGAGGGGTTGGTTGATCAGTTCCGCAAGCTGATCGCGTCCATGGAAAGAAAGGAAGCCAAAACGTCGTGAGGCGCTATTTCCACAGGGCAGAGCGGAGCAGTCCTGGTGGAGACTGGACAATGTCCGCTATTGGCTAGAAGCCCGACACTCTAGAAGGCTAAATTAGCAGCTCCACATTCAAATCTATCCTTAGAAATTGTGGCTCTTCAACGCTCACAATTTAGCATCAGCAGATCTATTGATTTGGCGTTCTAACGCGAGCCGGGAGAGGAGCTTCTGCGAAAATCAGTGGGATAGCACCCATACCAGCGGCAGAAAGCTCTCGAGAAGCTGGACAGCTCTTCATAACCAATATTATAAGCAATTTCTGTAATGCTATGATTATTCTCATTTAATAGCATCAATGATTTTTCCATGCGGACTTTTAAAAGAATATCACGATACATGGCGCCCCCTAATCTTAATTCTGATTGCAGACGCCTCTTTGATACATCCAATGATCTCGCAAGGCCCTCTATGTCAGTCTCTCCATCTAGCAATCTAAGCCTTATTAAATCTTCAATTCTATTTATAAATGTTTTTTCTTCGTCTTTTTTGTAAAAAGAATCTAAATCATCTGGAGTAATGATTTTTCTTTTCTCATCATTCATTTTTTTGTTTTTATAAATTTCTTTTTCTTTGAAAGCTATTCCTATACCGCATCTTCCGAATCTGATGTTCACGTGCAAACAATCTTCGAGCGCGCTCCCACTTTCATCCGACGGATAGTCCAGCTCGGCCCACTCAGGTAGCCAGGTTGGCCCCAGATAGCGCCGCGCAACATTAATCATGGCGGGTAATACATGGTCGGAATGCTGCTTAAATCGCAGCCTTCCAATCTTGGGAGGATGATAGGCCCATATTGCATAGTCCGCCTCATGCCGAAGGCTCATTCTACCTCCGTCTTGATAGGCTGAAATTGTTCTAATCGACCGACGAATAGCTCCGGCCAGCGTGGAACTGGCGCAAAGGTACTGCGCCCATATTCCGTATGCTCCGTGGTCCATTCCAAGACCAACGCGAAGACCGAATGCTCGGTCACCAACCTGATGGGCTGCCTCCTCGAAGAGACGCAACATCGAGATGAAAGGTACTCTTTTCTCAAGATCATCAATAATCGCTTGAGGCATGCCACTCCGAGAAAAAGCACGCTCAACCGCTCTCTCGCTGGCCATCCGCTCTAACAGTGTTGGAAGCGGCCCCATACCAACGCCGCGAGTGGTGACGATCTTCATATTCATCCCAACGAGCTTAATGCTCAATTATTGCGCAAAATGACAAGCCATCCGGCACCGATCATATAGTGTGATCACACAGGCCGGCGATAGATGAACATCGTCTCGGCGGCATTTAGCTTATCACCCAAAGATGCGAGGCTCCCATAATGCGCTATCTCTTCTCACCGAAGCCGCTGACGGCTCTCCTTGGCCTGCTTATGTTTTCCTACACCGCACCCGCGCTTGCTGCGGGTGGAGGTGACGTCCTTAGCGACCCGGGCGCGTTGAAAGGCGAGCATTTCGATCCGAAGGGCAAACAGCCCTCTGACTACACATTGGAGATTATCGAAGGTCTGCGCGAGAGCCTTCCTTTCGATGATGAGCGGGACTTCGAGGAGGCCAAGCGGGGCTTCATTGCCGCGCCCGACTACCGCCAGATCATGGCTGAAGCGGGGAATGTGGCCTGGGACATCGGCAGCTACGATTGGCTGCTGGAAGGCAGGGACTTCGATTCCATCCACCCTTCGCTGCAGCGCCAGGCCGTGCTGAACATGAACTACGGTCTCTACGAAGTGCTGGAAGACAAGATCTACCAGGTGCGGGGCTTCGACCTCGCCAATTTCACCGTGGTTAAGAGCGACAGCGGCTGGATCGTCTTCGACCCACTTACCGCGAAGGAAACGGCCGCCGCCGCCCTGGAACTGGTGAACCAAGAGCTCGGCGCGCGCCCCGTGGTGGCAGTTGTCTACTCTCACTCGCACGCCGACCACTTCGGCGGCGTGCGCGGCGTCGTCGAGGAAGCCGACGTGCGCAGCGGCAAGGTGAAGGTCATCGCGCCCGTGGGCTTCATGGACCACGCCGTCTCAGAGAACGTCTATGCTGGTAACGCCATGAACCGGCGGCTTTTCTATCAATATGGCGTTCTTCTGCCCCGCAGCCCCTTCGGTCATGTTGATCAGTCGATCGGCAAGAACACCGCCGCGGGCAACCTTGGCCTGATAGAACCCAATGTCATCATCGCGGATGACATCGAGGAACTGACCGTCGACGGCGTGCGGATGGTGTTCCAGAACACCCCCGGCACCGAGGCGCCTGCGGAGATGAACACCTACTTCCCGGACATGAAGGCCTTCTGGGCGGCGGAGAACATCACCGGGACGATCCACAATATCTACACGCTGCGCGGCGCGCTGGTGCGCGATGCCTTGGAGTGGTCCAAGCAGATCAACCGGGCGCTCTACCTCTTTGGGCAGGAGGCCGAGGTGATGTTCGCCTCGCATAGTTGGCCGCGGTGGGGCAATGAGCGCATCCAGGAGGTCATGCGGGCGCAGCGAGATACCTATGGCCATCTGAATAATGGTGTTCTGCACCTGGCCAATCAGGGCGTGACCATCAACGAGATGCATAATGAGTACAAGGTGCCCGAGAGCCTCCAGCAACAGTGGTCAGCTCGCAGCTACCATGGATCGGTCGAGCACAATAGCCGCGCCGTCATCAACCGCTACCTGGGCTACTGGGACGGCAACCCCACGACGCTGATTCCTCTCAATCCTGAGGACTCCGCCCCCCTCTACGTCGAGATGATGGGCGGCGCTCAGCCAATCCTGGCCAAGGGCCGCGATCTTTATAACGCTGGGGAATACAAGCTCGCCCAGGAAATCCTGAACAAGCTGGTCTATGCGGAGCCTGGCAATCAAGACGCCAAGGATTTGCTTGCCGACGTGTTCGAGCAGATCGGCTATCAGCAGGAAAGCCCGAGTGTCCGCAACTCCTTCCTGGCCGCTGCCTATGAGCTGCGCAATGGCATTCCCACCGGCGCATCGCCTAAGTCGTCGGGACCGGACATGATCCGGGCCATGTCAACGGAGCTGTGGCTGGACTTCTTGGGCGTCCGCCTGGATAGCGATAAGGCGGGCGACCGGGAGTTCACCATCAATCTCGCAACGCCGGACAATGGTGAGCAATTCGTGGTGGAACTAAGTAACGGCACGCTCACAAACATCGAGGGCTTCGAGGCCGCAGACGCTGACCTCTTTGTCACGATCAATCGGAGTGACCTGGAGCCGGTAATGGCTGGAGCAATTACGATGGACCAACAGATCACCGACGGAAAAGCTGTCCTCGAAGGAAACCGCGAGGTCTATGAGGCCTTGAAGGACATGTTGGTGAACTTCGAGATTGGTTTCGAGATCATGCCGGGAACCGGTGAAGCGGACATCTCACCCGATTACAACACCTTCGAGCAGGAGCCGTTGGGCGACACCGCTGGTGGCTGACCTCCGCGCCACCATGATCAAGGAGGCCGGCCCGATCCCGTTCTGGCCGGCCTCTGCCCAACTCATGTATGGGAAGGTTTGGAAGATATGACGGCGTTACCGACCCGCCATGTTTCACCCGGGAGATCAGAGGGGCGAGGATCCGCGTCGGGTCTCGTCCTGCTTGTCGCCATGCTGCTGATTTCGGTGCCGACGGCAAAGCAGGCGAGCGCTGCTGAGGAATGGGAGTTCGTCGTGGCGCCCTATCTTCTGGCGCCGAACATCACGGGCGACACAGGGGTGGGCCGTTTCGTGAACGGCGCAAATGTCGATGTCGATACCGGCGATATTCTAGACGCCCTCGATCTTGGCGGCATGATTCATGCTGAAGCGAGGCACGCGAGCGGCTTTGGCATCATGACCGATTTGGCCTTCATGGATCTCTCGTCGAAGACTCCTGGTCCGCTCCTCCCAAACGCCACCATTAAGGGAGAGGTTTTCCAGGGCATTCTGGAAGCTTACGGCACCTACCGCTTCGATCTTTTCCGCGACAAGATTGACGTCTATGGGGGCCTGCGCTGGTGGCACATGGACGTGAAGCTGACCCGGCAGAATGCGCCTGGACCGGCACCCGCCAACCTGATCGATATCAGCGAGGATTGGATCGATCCGGTGGTAGGCGCGCGTTGGGTCGCCCAACTGGGTGAGGATTGGCGATCCAGCTTTGCCGCGGACGTCGGCGGCTTCGGGATAGGATCGGATTTCAGCCTCTCGCTGCAAGCCTTGGCTCTCTACGATTTTTCGAAGTCAATGTCGTTTGCCTTCGGCTACCGGGTCCTGACCGTGGACTACGACAATGGGAAAGCCGGCACACCCAACTACTTCGCTTACGACACCATCACTCACGGACCAATGGTCGGTGTGGCCTTCAGGTTTTAGGAAGAGTAATGACAATGATTATCAAAGGGTTGATGGCTCAAGCCATGGCGCGGAGGCTTTTCACGTCTGTTGCCTGTTTATGCAGTATCGCCGGCGTTGCGCAAGCGCAAGAGGCCAGGCCGAGCGAAGGCTTCTCGGGGTTTGTCAGCGCCCTGGTGGGCGTTGCCGAGGTGGAATCCCAGTTTCAGACCGACGACGACAATCGGGTGACGACGTCGCTTTTCAGTTCCGGCGACAGCGCCACGGTTCCCGCCTTCGCGGTGCCTTTTGAATTGGCCTACATGGTTACGGACTGGAACACCCAATTTTTTGTGGGAATTCCCGGCGAGAACCTTCGAGAGGGTAGCTTCTTCCAGTGGGAAATTGGCGCACGCTATTGGCTCCAGGACAACACCCGGCTGGCGCTGAGTTTTCTTCCGCCCTCCCTAGCTTCCGCTGAAACCTGGTCGGACCCGTTCCTGGTCAATTCGCCCCGGCAGAAGACGGACATCGATTCGCTTGGCTTCAAGCTCCGGGCCGATAACATCGCTGGCTCGCGCTTTGGTTTGCGCTATGAGTACCTGAACCGGGAGATAGACAATGAGCAGAGCGGACAATCCCTGATGCTGACGCCTGCTCAATTGCAGCTTCTCGATCGCGATACGACCTTTCACCGCTTTACCGTCACCTACGCGCACCCGCTGGGGGACGGTTGGTGGCTCCGCCCCGCGCTTCGCTACGTTTTCGCAGACGCAGAAGGCGATTCGAACAGCTTCAACGCGATCCGCCCGGAAATAGGCGTCTTCTATGGCGCCGAGACCTTCGATTTTAGCGCAAACTTCGTCTACGAAGCTCAATGGTTTGACGAGGACAACCCCATCTTCAGCAAGGCACGGGACGACTCCCTCTATCGGGCCACCGTCGCTTACGGATACAAAGAGCCCTTTGGTTGGGAAAACTTCAGGTTCGAGGTCATAGGATCGGCAGCCCTAAGTGACTCCGACATAAGTTTCTACGACACCAAGGCGTTTTTGCTTTTAAGCGGACTCACTTACAGCTTTTGATGTCTTCTGGTCGCACCCTAGGGATTATAAGATCTCTGCTTGCCTTGATGCTTGCCGCTGCCGGAGTGAGCCACTGCAACTCAGCTTCGGCAGAAGAACCAAGCGACTATGCCAATCTCAAGTTGAGCCTCCCCTACGGTTTCTTCAGCGAGTCTTTCGGGCTTGCTGGAGGGTGGGTCGAGGGACGGGTTGGCTATCCGCAACCGCAAGCATCAGTGCTAGGGACTGTAATGGCCGGATCAAGCGGATCGGTGCTTGGTTTCGTCATGGCGCGCGACCTGCAATTTCCTTCCGCGCGCCGGCTGTTCGTGGATCCAATCTTCTCCATCGGTTACTTCAACGACTTCGACGCTTACGTCAGTGGAAATTCGGCCTTCCCAAATGAGCGGGCCGGCACGAACGATTCCAGCAAGGATAACTTTGTCACGGGTGACGGCTTCGACAACTTCGCGCGCATGCGCTTCAAATACCTGCTTCCGCTCGGCCATGGCGCCCAGCACATACGGCCCGATTACGATGTTTTGAATGGATACCTCGCTGATGGCGCAACGGGTGGCAGCTCCCTAAATCCCCTCAAGAGTGGCCGAAGCTTTTTGGAGATTCGGCCCTTTTATAGATCGCAGCAGGTCGACAGCGCTGACTTTAGCGATGACATCCAGACAAACGGTTTGGATGTCACCTTCTTTTGGGACAATAGGGATTTTCCCATCAATCCCACAAAGGGAAACGGGCTTAAATTGCAAGTCTCAAGAGACTTCGGCTGGCTCGACAGCTCGGATTCCTGGACGGTGCTTCAGGCGGAGTTCGACGCCTATTACGATTTCGGCGAAAGCGAATGGTTCCGGAGCAGCATCCTAGCCTTCGATTTTTGGACCGCCGACACGCCATCTTGGGAGGAAAGTGACGGAAAGGTAAGCCACCGGCCACCAGCCTATACTGGTGCCACGCTTGGTGGGCTTTGGCGAATGAGGGGCTTTCCCACCCAGCGTTTCAATGATCGTTCTGCCATCTACTACGGCACAGAGCTGCGCCTGACGCCGAAATGGAACCCCTTTGACAATTGGCCAAAGGTTCAGAAATACTTTGGAGTCGAGTGGATACAGGTCGCTCCCTTCTTCGAGTTGGGACGGGTCGCCAGCGATTATAACCTTGGCGACCTTCACACGGACATGCAGTGGGACGTAGGCCTTGGTATCCGCACATGGGCCCAGGGCTTTGTACTGCGCGCTGACACTGCCATTTCAGAGGAGGGCGTCGGCGTTCAAATGATGATCGATTACCCCTTCCAGTTTTAAGTAACCCTGAGATGCAACACCGCGGAGCGGCGGTGTGTATTTTGGGGGTGAGGCGTGTGGGGCGGTTTATGCAGATCTGCTAGACTATTGGTCCAGACAAGGCTCAGACATTATAGGAGGCGATCATCGGCCCACTTCTTGATCTTCTCGCAGCGCTTATCGAGGCCTTGGGTTAGGGGGCGCAGGTAGTCAGCTTAGAGGCGGAGGGGGATGAATCCTATAAAGCATTCAATTTAATGAATATAATACCTATTATCTCTTTGTTCCTCCGCTTGCCTTTGCCACCACTGCCTCCTTAACCTCATCCCCCACCACCCCTGGGGG
>JARRJC010000035.1 GCA_037379885.1 Limibacillus sp. | reverse complement strand
CCCAATGGCTTCCGGCCTTTTTCTTATATTTCGTCATCATGCCTCGTTCACAAGATTTAACATTAATTCCGGTCCTGATGGCCGCGCCGTTAAGATTCCTTTCAAGGGCGCCTGGCGATCATCGGGAGCTCATTCTTGGGGGGAAGAGTGACTTGATACTGGAGGATGATCTAGTGACCGAGGGAACCATGTCCGGACTGCAGAAATCATTGCTGCTGCTCCTGGTCGGACTCTGCGGTATGTCCGCTGCTTCTTACTTCTCGACGGGGAGCCCCTTTACCGTCCTGCAAGTGCTCTTTTAGGAGAAAGCGGCGTAGACCCTGCCCAGGACCGACAGGCCGAGAGAGGCCGCAGTAGAGCGACGAATGCTTGCCTGATTGCTTCTATCGGGGCGTGGTAGGCGGGGACGAAAGCGCCCGCCTCCACGCCCCGATTTTTTTGAAAGGCGCCAAGCCGGCTTACGCCAGCCAAACCTTATTGAACTGATGATACTGGGTGGGGTGAGCGGGATAGCCCTGAACCTTCGACTTGGTAATGGTCAGGACAGGCCTCCAGAGCGGTTGCAGGATCACCGCAGCCTCCTGCAGCCGCCGCTCCACCTCCTCCATCTTCTCGCGCCGTTGCTCGACGTCCAGAGTTGCCTCTGCCTCGTCAAGGGCGGCATCGAAATCGGGATCGCTGAAGTGCGTTTCGTTCCAGGGAACGCCGCTCCGGTAGCCAAGCGACAGCGACATGGTGCCGAGTGGCCTATGGGTCCAGGCGGTCGCGCCGAAAGCCGTCGTCTTCCAGATGCCCCAGTAGTCGGAGGGCGGCATGACGTTGACCGTCAGATTGATCCCGACCTCCGCCAGTTGCTCCTTTATCGCTTCGCAGACCGTCTGGTGCCATGGGCCATCGGTGTTTCCGACATCAATCGTGAGGTCCAACTGCTCATGCCCCGCCTCGGCCAGCAATGCGCGGGCCGCATCCGGGTTCCGTTCCATGGGGGGCAGTCGGAAATACTCCGGATGCAACGGAGCGACATGGTGATCCTCCGCGACGACGGCCCCCACCGGAAAAGCGCGCCGCATGACCGCCTCCCGGTCGACGCTCAACTGAATCGCCTTACGAACCCTGGGGTCGTCAAAGGGGGGCTGACTGACTTGCATGCGGCACACCAATGTCTGCGCCGTCTGGGCCAGAATGATCTTCGCATCCAAGAGGGAGCGGGCCAGATCCAACTGCTCGATACCGAACTCATAGATGGCGTCCACCGCACCGGAGGCCACGGCCTCCAACTGCGCGGCCTCATTGAAGTTGTAGTAATGGATCTCGTCCAGGAAGACGTCACCGCCCCAGTACTCGAAGGGCTTCCCGTCGCTGGTCTCGGTAACCCGCTTCAGGATGCAGCGCTCCCCCACGATCAGTTCACTGAGGGTAAAGGGGCCCGTGCCGATGGGGTTTTCTGAAAACGGCGGCTCGAAAGAAGGATGCAGGATCGCCGCCGGGTAGTTGTAGCAGTCCTCAGGCACCGACAAGACGGGCTTCTGGAGGCGCATCACCAGCGTGCGATCGTCCGGCGCCTCAATGGATCCGGGCAGCATTGTAAGCTTGCCGTCCTGAAGCGTCGTCATGGCCGCAAAGGTGGAAAGACCGGTAACCCCGCCCGCCCCTAAATCCGGGTCCATGGCGCGTAGAAAGCTCGCGCGGACGTGCTGGGCGGTCAGCTCCTCCCCGCTATGCCAACGCACGCCGGGACGGATCTTGAAGGTCCAGACCGTCAGGTCGTCATTGGCCTCCCAGCTCTCGGCCAGCATCGGCCGGGTTATGTTATCGGTGCCGGTAAAGGTGAGGTACTCGACGATGTGACGGGTCTGGTTGGACATTTCGACCCAAGCGTAGGTCGCCGGGTCGTCCATTGGCTGGACCTGCATGGCCACCCTCAGCACGCCGCCCTTTTTCGCCTCAGGGGCCGCTGCCGGAAAGGGCGTACCCTCCTCCGCACGCGCCGGGGCCGGCAAACCCGCCATGGCGTAGGCGGCCCCCGCTCCCAGCCCGAGCAGCGCGGCGATCCGGACGAACTCGCGCCGGTCGAGCCGCCCGCGCGTCATCAGGTCCTTGGCCTCGTCGATCTTTGGATGATGGGGCCCGCGGCCCGCGCTCGCGTCCATGATAATCCGGTCCTGTCCGCCAGGAATTCAGGGTGGCCAGCGCGCGCAGTCTCTGCAACGAAACGCCAGCCACTATAGTCAACAGGTCCTGAGCCGCGAGGGCTAGCCCTTTCTCTCCCGAGTCCGAATCTTTATCTCATTCTCCAATGTCCGGTGCACGGGGCACATGTCCGCGATCTCCAGGAGCCGCTCACGTTGCGCCTCGTCCAAGGGACCGCTCAGGGTCAGTTCGCGCGATATCTCGTCGACCTTGCCTTCCTTCGTAGCGCAGTCACTGCAGTCCTCTGCATGGATGCGGCCATGGTCGAGCGCAACGCTCACACCTTCGAGCGGCCAGCCCTTCCGGTCCGCGTACATACGCAAGGTCATGGAGGTACAGGCCCCAAGTCCCGCCAGAAGGTACTCATAGGGGCTGGGGCCCAGGTCCAGCGCGCCCTCGACGCTCTTCGGCTCGTCGGCGAGGAGGCGGTGGTGGCGCGCCAGGACTTCCTGGGTGAAGCGGCCCTGTCCGGTGGAGCGAACCACCACGCCCTTCACCGGCTGCGTCTCCTTCTCGTCCTTCTCTGCGCTGGGCAGATAGCGGGCGGCCCAGGCGGCCAGGACCTCTGCCACATAGCCCGCATCTTCGTGGCGGCTAAGCAGATGGTCGGCCTTGTCGAGAGAAACGAAGCTCTTGGGGTGTTTGGCCGCAACGAAGATCTGCGTTGCGTTGTCGATGCCCACCGTCTCGTCCAGGGGCGCATGAAAGACCAGAAGCGCGCGCTTTAAGGAGGCGATGCGCCGGCTGAGCCTTTGTTCCCTGACGTCGTCTAGAAACTGCTTCTTGATCGTGAAACTGCGGCCTGCGAGTTGCACCGAGGCCTCGCCCTTGGCCTCGATCTCCTCAAGGTTCGGCTGGAAGTTATGGGCGACGTGCGCCGGATCGGCGGGCGCGCCGATCGTCGCCACGGCTTTGCACTCGGGGATATCGCCCGCCGCTGCCAAAACGGCGGCACCGCCCAGGCTGTGGCCGATCAGGATGGCGGGCCCCTGGTAGTGCTGCCGAAGGTGCTCCGCGGCGGCCAGCAGGTCCTGGACGTTGGATGAGAAGTTGGTGTTGGCGAACTCCCCTTCGCTGGCGCCAAGGCCGGTGAAGTCGAAGCGCAGGACCGCGATCCCCTTTTCGGCCAGGCCGCGCGCAATGCGGGAGGCGGCAAAGATGTCCTTTGAACAGGTGAAGCAGTGCGCGAAAAGGGCATAAGCGCGGACCGGGCCGGCCGGACTGTCGAGCCGGGCCGCCAGAGCCTGCCCGTCAACCCCCGTGAAAGTGATCTTGCTGCTTTCGATGGCCATCCGCCCTTCTCCCTCTTTTGCTGTGCAGGAGAAGGGTTACATTCCCCGAGGCTACTGGCCAAATAACGTTTTGATTACGCCATCTTGAATAAGGATCCGCCCATGCCGCCGAAAGCCATCGAGATTCTGAAGCGGGAGACGATCTATGAAGGATTCTTCAAGCTCAACCGGGTGAGCCTTCGTCATGAGCTCTTCAACGGCGGCTGGTCGGGGGAGATGGAGCGCGAACTCTTCCAACGCGATCCCGTGGTTGCCCTCCTCCCCTACGACCCCGTGGCCGACGCCGTGCTGCTGATCGAACAGTTCCGGCTGCCCGCCCACGAAAACGGCATGGAGGCCTGGCAGGCCGAGATCGTGGCCGGGATTGTCGAGCCGGGCGAGGAGCTTGAGGAGGTCGCCGCGAGAGAGGCCGAGGAGGAAGCGGGCTGCCGTCCCAAAGCGCTCGAGAAGATATTGACCTACATGCCAAGCCAAGGCGCCTGCACCGAGATCGTGACGATCTTCGCAGGATGGATCGATTCCCGGGGGCTGGGCGGCGTCCACGGCCTCGATCACGAGCACGAGGACATCCTGGCGCGCGTCGTGGCCTATGAGGATGCCGTGGAGCTCCTGGCGACGGGAAGGATTCAGAACTCGCCGGCCATCATCGCGCTTCAGTGGCTGCAATTGAACAGGGACCGGTTGCGCGCGCTCTGGCGCTGACCCACCATCGAACCCGGCGGCTTGCCGCTGCCGGTTCCGGGGATTAGGCTTGCCGCCGCGGCGAGCAGGCGCCGGAAAGCCCTTCCAGCGGCTTATAGAACAACAAGGATTGAGGAAAGCTCCCTCCCATGATGATCCGCGACGGCTTCATCGGCACGATCGGCAATACGCCCCTCATCAAGCTTCGCCAAGCTTCCGCGGAGACGGGCTGCGCTATCCTCGGCAAGGCCGAGTTCCTTAACCCCGGCGGCTCGGTAAAGGACCGGGCGGCCTTGGCCATCATCAAGGACGCCGAGGAGAAAGGACAGATCCGCCCAGGCGGGGTCATCGTGGAGGGCACCGCCGGCAATACGGGCATCGGCCTCGCCCTGGTCGGGCGCGCCCGGGGATACCGCAGTCTCATCGTCATCCCCGAAACGCAGAGCCAGGAGAAGAAGGACATGCTCCGCCTCTGCGGCGCGGAGTTGAAGGAGGTTCCCGCGGTTCCCTTCAAGAATCCCGAGAACTACGTCCACGTCTCCCGAAGGATCGCCGAGGAACTGGCGTCCAGCGAGCCCAACGGCGCCTTCTGGGCCAATCAGTTCGACAACACGGCGAACCGCAAGGGCCACTACGAGACGACCGGGCCGGAAATCTGGGAACAGACCGATGGCAAGGTGGATGGCTTCATCTGCTCGGTCGGCACAGGAGGCACGCTCTGCGGCACGGCGATGGCGCTGAGGGAGCGCAATCCCGCTGTTATCATCGGTCTTGCCGATCCGGACGGCTCCGCCATCTACAGCCACTTCGCTAAGGGCGTGTTGAAGGCGGAGGGCAGCTCCATCACCGAAGGCATCGGTCAGGGCCGGATCACAGCGAACCTGGAAGGCCTCTCCGTCGACCGGCCCTTCAACATCCCCGACAGGGAAGCGATTCCCCTGGTTTTCGAGATGGCCGAAAAAGAAGGGTTCATCCTCGGCGGGTCCAGCGGGATCAATGTCGCCGGCGCGATCCGCCTGGCCAAGGAACTCGGGCCGGGGCACACCATCGTCACGATCCTCTGCGACTATGGTACGCGCTACTCCTCCAAGCTCTTCAACCCGGACTTCCTGCGCTCGAAGGATCTGCCGGTTCCGGCGTGGGTCGAGGCCCTGGGACAGTAAGAAAGGCATTCCCATGACAGCCCTCTATCAAGACGACTCCTACCTGACCGCCTGCGAAGCCGAGGTTCTGCGCGCCGACGAGAACGGGGTCGTCCTGACGCAAACGGTTTTCTATCCGACCGGTGGCGGCCAGCCGGGCGACAGCGGCAGTTTGACCACGCCCGAGGGTCAGGTCTTCCAGGTGGTCGAAGCGCGTAAGGGTCCAAACCCCGGCGAGGTGCTGCACCTTTTGGCCGAAGGCTCGCCCTTGCCCCCGGAAGGCGCGGCGGTGAAAGCCGAGATCGATTGGGAGCGCCGCCACCGCCACATGCGCATGCATTCCTGCCTGCATCTTCTCTGCTCGCTGATCGACGGAGAGGTCACCGGCGGTTCGGTTGGCGACGGCAAGGGCCGCCTCGATTTCAATCTCCCGGAGTCTCCGGACAAGGAGGCGTTGCAGGAGGCCCTCACCCGCCTGATCGAAGAGGACCATCCTGTACGGCCGCGCTGGGTCAGCGATGAGGAACTGAAGTCCAATCCCGATCTGGTGCGCACCATGTCGGTCAGCCCGCCCACCGGCTTCGGACAGGTGCGCCTGCTGGAGATCGAGGGCGTGGACCTGCAAGCCTGCGGCGGCACCCACGTTTCCCGCACCGGGGAGATCGGCAAGGTTCGCGTCGGCAAGATCGAGAACAAGGGAAAGCAAAACCGCCGCATCAATCTCATTCTGGAAGAGGCCTGATACCCCATGCCGGACAACAACAGCGCCATCGTCTCCGTCGCTTGGCTCGCAGAGCACCTCGACGCCCCCGATGTCCGCATCGTGGACACCACCTTCTTCCTGCCCAACGAGGGGCGGAACGCGGCTGAGGAATACGAGGAAGAACATATCCCGGGCGCGGTCTTCTTCGATATCGACGAGATCGTGGACAGCGATTCCCCCCTGCCCCACATGCTGCCTTCCCCCGAAAAGTTCGCTTCGCGCGTCCGCAAGCTGGGACTGGGCGACGGCAACCGCATCGTGGTCTACGACCGCCTGGGCATGCGCTCCTCGCCGCGTGTCTGGTGGAGCTTCAAGGTCTTCGGCCACGACGACGTGGCCGTCTTGGATGGCGGCCTGCCGAAATGGAAGGCGGAAGGCCATCCGACCGTCAGCGGCCCTCAGCCATCTGTGGGGGAGCGGCACTTCACCGCGCGCATGAACGCCATGATGGTGAAGGAGCGCGACCAGATGCTGAGCAATCTGGAGCGCGGCCGTTTCCAGGTACTGGACGCCCGCTCAGCCGGGCGCTTCAAGGGCGAGGAGCCGGAACCTCGCCCCGGGCTTGAAGGCGGGCATATTCCGGGGAGCCTGAACCTGCCTTTCACCGACGTGATCGACAGCGCCTCAGGTGTCCTCCTGCCCCCTCACCTGCTGAAGGAGCGTTTCGAGCGGGCCGGCCTGGATCTC
This sequence comes from Limibacillus sp., assembly GCA_037379885.1. NCBI lineage: Bacteria > Pseudomonadati > Pseudomonadota > Alphaproteobacteria > Rhodospirillales > Rhodovibrionaceae > Limibacillus > Limibacillus sp. The sequence goes on along the minus strand of JARRJC010000035.1, from coordinate 15,648 downwards.
TCGAAGCCGGTGGTGACCACCTGCGGATCGGGTGTCACCGCGGCCGTCCTCGCGATGGCCTTGAATGAGATTGGCCACAAGGACATCGCCGTCTATGACGGGTCCTGGGCCGAATGGGGCGATCCGGCGAACGAACTCCCCATCGAAAAGGGTTGAGGATATCGCACCATGTCGCTTGCCGACCCGCTCGACGGATTGGAGATCAGAAGCTACCAGGAGAGCGACTACGACAGTCTGGTCGCCCTCTGGGAGACCCTTGGACTTGTGGTCTGGTACAACAAGCCCGAGCGGGACATCGCGCTTTGGATGGCCAGCGCCGACGCCGACATCCTGATCGGTGAAGTTGAGGGCCGTTTGGTCGCCTCGGTCTGCGTGGGCCATGACGGGCACCGCGGCTACTTCTACTATCTGGCGACGGCGCCGGAACTGCAGCGGCGCGGCCTGGGCCGGCGCATGGTGGCGGAGGCCGAAGCCTGGCTCAAGGATCGCAACGTGCCGAAGGTGCAGCTCTTCGTGCGGCCCACGAACAAGCAAGCAAACGGGTTCTATGAAGCGCTCGGTTACGAAATAAACCCCTGCCGTATCTGGCAGCGCTGGTTGATAGACCGGGGGGAAGCCCCGCCGGAAGCCAAGGCCGCCCGACTGGCGGTCACCATCACCTATCTGGAGATGACCGAGCGGCACCCCTCTCCAAAGCAGCCGCATCCCACCAAGCAGAGCTACGCGCTGCTGCGCGCGGACGAGCCGCCGATTTCCTTCTACCGCTATCTCTACAACACGGCGGGCCGTCCCTGGACCTGGTACGAAAGACGCATGAAGAGCGACGAGGAACTGCTCGCGGTGATTCACCACCCGGCGGTTGAGGTCTACGTCCTCTACATCAACGGCGCACCGGCCGGCTTCTTTGAATTGGACGCCCGCCGCGAAGGCATTGTGGACCTGGCCCTGTTCGGCCTGCTGCCCGAGTTTGTCGGGCGCGGCCTCGGCGGTTGGCTGCTGCAAAGCGCCATAGATCTGGCATGGGACAAGGGCCCGAAGAAGCTGACGGTCAACACCTGCACGCTGGATCACCCCAAGGCGCTGCCGCTCTATCAAAAGATGGGCTTCCAGCCGACCCGTCGCGAGGACTTCACGATTGACGACCCCCGCGAAACCGGAGTGATTCCCTTAGAAGAGTGAGCCTCTCAGAAGAGCGAAGCGGCGCTTGCCGTTCGGGGCTTCTTACTTGCCGGGATTCTTGATCTCGCGCGCCCGCCAGAAAGCCTTGTCGGTGGCGAGATAGGAGGCATCGATGTTGCCGCCGCCACGGTCGGGACGGATGTAGTGCATGACCGTGGACAGGGTTTCCTCGTCCAACTCAAGCCCCGCGAACTCAGCCACCTGGCGCGCAAAGGACTCGCGCAAGCGCAGCGCCCGTTCATAGCTGATGAGAAGCAGGGGCGCCTTATTCGACTTCACGAAACGCACCAACTGCATCTGATGATCGAGATAGGCCTCGATGCTATCCAGATGCTCGGTCTGGCTGCGGAAGTTGATGCGCTGCGCTGCCGCCATGTGATCGCGGAAGATCATCAGAAAATGGGGATTCCTGAGCGCCGGGTAGATCTCCTGGATGTAGAGCCTGGAGTGCGGATCCTTGAACCCCCAGACCGCCTTCTCTTCATTACGCCTGCGCACCAGCTTGCGCAGTTCCTCGAACTTCGAATCGATCGGCCGGCCTTTCGAATCATGCAGCGGCTGGAGGGACGCGGCGAGCCTTGGGAACTCGTAATCCTCCTGATTCGCGTCGTCGTAGTCGTCCCCCATGTTGACGCCCATGATGCGCAAGGCGCCTGCCGTCATGGAGGTGCCGCCGCTGGGCATGCCGAGGACGATCAAAGTGCGCTTTTCGGCGGGCTTGGGCGCCCGGATCACGTTGCAAGGCAACAACATCTTCTTGTTCACGTCACCGGGCTCCAATTCCATCCCAAGCGCAAGCCTGAGGCCGTTCCGCAAGCGCTTAATCGCCATAGACATACTCAGTTCTCCTCGACCGACCCATGAGCACCAAGCTGGTCAGCACATAAACTACCATGCAGATAGCAGGCAAGGCGGCGCCATGAAAGGGAAAGAACCAGGGGCAGGAAGGAATTGACCGGTCGAATGGCAGCCCGACGGCGGGTCTGACCGCCGGCAGGCTGCTGTCATCCGCTAAAGGGGATCAATGCCCCAGGATCTGGCTCAAGAAGAGCTTGGTGCGGTCGGACTGAGGATTGGTGAAGAAGGGTTCGGGCTTGTTCTCCTCGATGATCTCTCCGCCGTCCATGAAGATCACCCGGTCGGCCACGGTCCGCGCGAAACCCATTTCGTGGGTGACGCAGAGCATGGTCATGCCGGTCTCGGCCAGCGAGATCATGGTGTCCAGCACCTCCTTGATCATCTCGGGATCGAGAGCCGAAGTTGGCTCGTCGAACAGCATGATCTGAGGTTTCATGCAGAGCGAGCGGGCGATGGCCACACGCTGCTGCTGACCGCCCGAAAGCTGACCCGGGTACTTGTTCGCCTGATCGGGAATCTTGACGCGGGTCAGATACTCCATGGCGGTCGCCTCGGCCTCCCTCTTCGGGACCTTGCGGACCCAGATCGGCGCCAGGGTGCAGTTCTCCAGCACCGTGAGATGCGGGAAGAGGTTGAAGTGCTGGAAGACCATGCCGACCTCGCGCCGGATCGCGTCGATGTTCTTGAGATCGTTGGTCAACTCAATCCCATCGACCATGATGGAGCCCTGCTGGTGCTCCTCCAGCCTGTTGATGCAGCGGATCATCGTTGACTTGCCCGACCCCGAAGGCCCGCAGATCACGATACGCTCGCCGCGCTGGACCGAAAGGTTGATGTTCTTGAGCACGTGGAATTCACCGTACCACTTGTGCATCTCGGTGATCTTGATGGCGATGTCATCGCTTATCGCCGACTCTTTTCTCTCGATTACCTGTTCTGACATGTTTCTTGGCTCCCTTTAGCGCTTATGCCCGGTGTGCAGCTTCTTCTCCAGGTACAGCGAGTACCGGGACATGGCGAAGCAGGAAATGAAGAAGAATACGGCGGTGTAGATGTAGACCTCGACCGCCAGTCCGTTCCACTTGGGATCGGCCAGCGCCGATTTCATGACGCCCAGCACATCAAGAAGGCCGATGATGATGACCAGCGTGGTGTCCTTGTAGAGGCCGATGAAGGTGTTCACGATCCCGGGAATCGAAATCTTCAGGGCTTGAGGCAGCACGATCAGCCGCATGGACTGCCAATAGGTCAGTCCCATGGAATCCGCCGCTTCGTACTGCCCTTTTGCTACCGCCTGCAGACCGCCGCGAACCACCTCGGCGATATAGGCCGAGGAGAAGAGCGTCACCATGATCAACACCCGCAACAGCAGGTCGAACTCCGTGCCCGGAGGCAGGAAGTAGTTGAGCATGGTCGAGGCGATGAACAGCAGCGCGATCAAGGGCACGCCGCGGATGAACTCGATGAAGCCGACGCAGACGATCTTGACCGCCGGCAGGTTCGAAACCCTTCCGAGTGCGAGAACGATACCCAGAGGCAGCGACCCCACGATGCCGGTCACGCCGATGATGATCGTCAGCATGACGCCGCCGAACTTGTTGGTCTCGACCGGCTCCAGCCCCAGACCACCGACGACCAGCCAGGCCGCCAGGAAGGGATAGATGATCGAGAAGATCAGCATCGGCTTGCGCGCCGGGAACTTATCGAAAAGAAGCGGTCCCAGGGCCACGAAAAGCAGCACGAAAGCCAAGTTCGGCCGCCAACGGAGTTCATCGGGATAAAAGGCGTAGAGCGACACCTGGAAGCGTTCGATGATCACCGCCCAGCAGGCGCCGTCGCCCAGGGCCTGACACTCCTGGCGGTCTTCCGCGAAGAAGACGGCGTCAAAGATCATGAAGTCCAGGACCTTGGGCACGATCATCGCCAGGACGCCCAGGGCGGCCAGGGTGAGGATCGAGTTCCCGATCGATGAGAAAAGGTTGGCCCTGATCCAGCCCACAACGCCCGTCGTGAGCGCGGGCGGCGGAAGATCCGGATGCTTTCCGGGGGCGTAGGTCTCTTGCGTTGTATCGGTCATGTCCCGCCCCCTATCTCTCAACCAGCTTGATGCGCTTGTTGTACCAGTTCATGAACATCGAAATGCTGAGCGAGAAGCTGAGATAGATGATCAGCACCAAGGCCATGCACTCCATCTCGCGGCCCGTCTGGTTCAGCGAGATGCCGCCGATGGTCGCCACGATGTCCATGTAACCGATTGCGATCGCCAGAGAAGAGTTCTTGGTGAGGTTCAGATACTGGCTCGTCAGCGGCGGAACGATCACCCGCAGCGCCTGCGGAATGATGATCAGCTGCAAGGTCCGGTTCGTGCGCAGGCCAAGCGCCCCCGCCGCCTCCGTCTGCCCATGGGCGACCGCCAGGATGCCCGAGCGGACGATCTCTGCGATGAAGGCGGAGGTGTAGATCGAGAGCGCTAGCCAAAGCGCCAGGAACTCCGGCTTGATCGAGAAGCCGCCGGCGAAGTTGAAACCCTGCAACTCCGGAATGCTCCACTGGATCGGAAGACCGGTGATCAGGAACACGATGGCCGGGAAAAGGAATATGGCGCCAAGCGACGTCCAGAGCACCGGCAGGATGCGGCCCGTCTCCTCCTGGATCTTCTTCGCGCGCCGCTTGAACCAGATGGAAAAGCCGATGCCGCCGACAAAGGCGAGCGCGGTCGCCAGGAAAAGCGGCTCGAAATTCGCGCTGGGCGCATAGAGGCCGCGATTGGACAGGAAGAAGATGTCTCCGAGGCCAAGGGCATCCCGTACAGAGGGGAGCGTCCCGACGACGACGCCGTGGATCAGCAGGATCCACAGCAGCAGCGGCACGTTCCGAAGGGCCTCGACGTAGCAATAGGCGATCCGGTTCACCAACCAGTTCTTCGTAAGGCGCAGAACGCCCACGATAAAGCCCAGGATGGTCGCCAGCATGATGCCCGCAACCGCCACCAGCAGAGTATTCAGCAGACCGACGATCATCGCCCGGAAGTGAGTCGAGCGCGAATTGTATTCGATCAGGGTCTGGTTGATATCGTAGCTGGCAGGCTGCCAAAGGAACTCAAAGCTCAGGTCCTTGCCGATCGCCTTGAGGTTCAAGTAGGCGTTCACGCCGAGATAGAAGAACAAGGCGAAGAGCGCGCCGATCGTGATGATCTGGATCATCACCGAGCGCGATTCCTTGTCGTTCCACAGGCGTGAGACCGCGCTTCTTTTATCCGAAGAGACTTGCGCCGTCATGGAAGCATCCCGATTCCTGTTCGTTATTATTCGACGAACTCCCAACCGTCCCCAACGTTCCAGAAGGAATAGCTGTAGGGCGGCAAGGCGACCCGGCGAAAGGCCGGATCGGATCGAAGCCGTGACGCAGGCGCGGAAGCACTTCTTGCGTGCTTGCCGCCAACCCTATCGCTTGTTGAAGCCCCCTAGCTCCAGCATCCCCTCGCGCAGGGTGTCCGACCTCTGAGCAGTTCATCCCCTGCGGTCTCTTGAATGGACCGCTACGGGTAAGAGCCAAATGGCTCGGCGTCTTCAAAACCAAAACCGGCGGCGCGTAGCGTTCAAAGACGCTCCACGCCGCCGGTCGGTTTTCAAGCTCCGGTCAACCTTAGCGGATCGGCGGGGCGTACATCAGGCCGCCATCGGTCCACTGAGCGTTCAAGCCACGCTCCAGGCCGATGTCGGTGTCCGGGCCGATGTTACGGTCGAAGATCTCGCCGTAGTTGCCCGAAGCCGCAACAGCCTTGACCAGCCAATCGCTCTCCAGGCCGATCATCGCACCGAAGTCGCCCTCGGCGCCGGTCATGCGATCGACGTCGGGGTTGCCGGTGACGCCGGAGGCCATGTCCATGACGTTATCCTGCGTCAGGCCATACTCCTCGGCGGCGATAAGGCCGATCAGAACCCAACGGACAATGTCCGCCCAGGCATCGTCGCCCTGACGGACGGCCGGGCCCAGGGGCTCCTTGGAGATGATCTCGGGCAGAATGATGTGGCCCTTGGGATCATCGAAGGTGGCGCGCGTAGCGGCCAAACCGGAAGCGTCCGTCGTGTAGACGTCGCAACGGCCGGCCAGGTAGTTGGTGCGTGCCTCTTCGTTGGTCTCGATGGGAACCGGCTCGTATTCCATGTTGTTCTTACGGAAGTAGTCGGCCAGGTTCAGCTCGGTCGTGGTGCCGGTCTGGATGCAGACCGAGGCGCCGTTCAGCTCCTTGGCGGAGGAGACGCCGAGACCGGCGGGAACCATGAAGCCCTGTCCGTCGTAGTAGTTGACGCCCAGGAAAGTCAGCTTCAGGTCCGCATCGCGGCTCATGGTGATCGTGGTGTTGCGGTAGAGCACGTCACCTTCGCCGGAGTTCAGCGCGGTGAAGCGGGTCTTACCGGTGGTCGGCACGAAGTCAACGGCGTCCGGATCGCCCAGGACGGCCGCCGCAGTGGCGCGGCAGAAGTCAACGTCGAAGCCATTCCAGCGACCGTTCTCGTCAGTGTAAGCGAAGCCGACCAGACCAGTGGTCACGATGCAGCGAAGCTTACCGTTGGCTTTAACGTCGTCCAGGGTCGCGGCCTGAGCGACGGCGGAGCTGATCAGAAGACCGGCTCCAGCAGCCAGAATAGATTTGAGATGCATGGTTTTTCACCTTCCCTGTAGTGCCTTGATTGATGTTAGACCCGGTTCCTCGCCAAAGCCCCAAGGCAGCGGCTGGCGCTTGCGAAACCGACAGCAAACCATGCGATAGTTGGACGGGAAAGGCAACAGGCTTGACCGGCGCGCGAATATGGCTCAGTCGGTGAACAAGTTTTATTTTTGAAGCAAGGACTTATGCCATGATTGTAGGGATAGGATTCAGGCGTGCGCTGCTTAAGCGGTGTCTCATGAGCGCGTCGCTAGCATTGCCTGAAACGGCCCGCCCGCAAGGCAACTAGCAGGAACAAGCGATGACCCGAAAGACCCGTGACCGCCTTCTAACACGCTTGCAGCGCAGCGGCCGGCACCCCGAAGACTGGGACGGCTCGCTCAACGTTCCGCTGCACAGGGCCTCCACCATCGCGTTCGAGAGCATCGGCGACTATGAGAAGCGCCCGCCCCGCGGTTCAGGCCGCGCCAGCTACGGCGTTTCCGGCACGCGCACCCACTTCGCCTTTCAAGAAGCGATCAGCGAGTTGGAGGGTGCGGCCGACAGCATCACCCTCTCCTCCGGTCTGGCTGCGGTCACCATGGCCCTCCAGGTCTTCGTGGAGGCGGGCGACCATATCCTGGTGACCGACAGCATCTACTTTCCGGGCCGCCGTTTTTGCGACCGCGTCCTAAAGCGCTACGGGGTCGAAACCACTTACTACGATCCGCTGATCGGCGCCGGCATCGAAGATCTGGTCCGGCCGAACACCAAGCTCATCTACATGGAATCGCCAGGCTCGGCGACCTTCGAGGTTCAGGATGTCCCCGCCCTCGTCGAGGTCGCCAAGCGCCATGGCATCCGCACGGCCTTCGACAACACCTGGGCGACGCCGGTCTATTTCCGCCCCATCGAATTCGGCGTGGACGTCTCCATTCAGGCCGGAACCAAATACATTGGGGGCCATGCGGACATCATGCTCGGCTATCTCTCCCTGGCGCCCGAGGTGGCGACGCAGGTGGTGCACGAGACGCTCTACCATGGACACTGCTGCGGCGTTGAGGAGGCTTACCTCGGGCTGCGCGGCCTGCGCTCCCTGGCGCCCCGCCTGGCGCAGCACGGCGCTTCGGCCTTGAAGGTCGCCCGCTGGCTGGAAGCGCGGCCGGAGGTCGCACGCGTGCTCTATCCGCCGCTCGAAAGCGATCCGGGCCACGCCCTTTGGCAGCGCGACTTCGAAGGCGGGACCGGGTTGCTGGGCGCCGTGCTCGCCGAGCCGTACGGCAAGGACGCCGTGGCCGCGATGATCGACGGCTACGAGCTTTTCGAGATCGGGGCCAGTTGGGGCGGCTTCGCCAGCCTTGCCGTCACCGCCTATCCGGAGAAATATCGCCTGCCGGGCGGTTGGGAGGCACCGGGCCCCCTGATCCGCTACCATATAGGTCTGGAGGACCCGGACGATCTCATCGCCGATCTGGAAGCGGGATTCCAGCGGCTGACCCAAGCGAGTGGAGCGACATGACCGACGTAAGCTACAGCCTGCCGGAAACCCTGGCGTCAGAGATCGCCTTCGACGCCCGCGGGCTCGTGCCCGCCATCGCCCAGCAGCACGACAGCGGCGAGATCCTGATGATGGCCTGGATGAGCGCCGAATCGCTCGCCGAAACGCTGGAGACGGGACAGGTGACCTACTGGTCGCGCTCCCGCCAGGCGCTCTGGCGTAAGGGAGAGAGCTCCGGGAACGTCCAGAAACTGGTCGAACTGCGCGTAGACTGCGACGGCGACACCCTGCTCCTCCTGGTCGACCAGACCGGCCCCGCCTGCCACACCGGCGCCCACAACTGCTTCTTCCGGACCTGGAAGGATGGCGCGCTGGCGGAGTGAGGGTTCGCGGGGGCCTTTGGCGCGCCCGGTAGGATTCGAACCTACGACCGCTCGCTTAGAAGGCGAGTGCTCTATCCAGCTGAGCTACGGGCGCTTTGAGGCTGTTGGGCAGGCAGAGAGTTAGGCTGGAGAGTTAAGCTGGAAAACAGGGGGCCGCGCTAGACCGTCAGTGGGTCCAGCGCCCCAGTCTGCTGAAGGCGAAGTTGTCGGCGTAGGCCTTGGGCTTGATGGTGCGGGTCTTGGGCTCTTCCACGCTGTACATAAGGCCGTGCTTTTCGGCGTAGGCCACCGCCTGTTCGCGGCTGTCGAACCAGAGCCGGACCTGGTGGCGGGTTTCCTTGGCCGAGGTCCAGCCCATCAGCGGTTCGATCTCGCGCTTTGCGCCGGGCTCGAACTCCAGGAGCCAGCGGTCGCTGCGCGCGCGGCCGGATTGCATGGTGGTCTTGGGCGGCTGGTAGATACGAACCTGCATGGTCTGGCCTTCTGCTCGATCAAGCGACGGTCGAGGTGAACGCTTCGCGGTCCCTCCTACTTACGGGCTTGAGCGCTTTCAGGCAAGTCCGGCGGTCCGATGCGCCGCGGCGGGCGGGACGCGAAGCCCCTCAATCAACCCAGTCGGTGTTGTACTGCTCCTTCTCCGCTTCGCTGCGCGGACGCAGGAAACGCATGACCTCGAAGATCGAGCGTCTGCGGGTGGTCTCAAAGACAAGGGAGTCCTTCCGCAAGAGCCGATAAATCATGGTGAGCAGAATAAGGATGCCGATCTCGATGAAGAAGACGATGTCCGGCGTGATCATGCCCATCTTCAGGCAAATGAAGATGAAGATATGAGAGATGAGAAACACCGCCGCGATCATGTAATAGGGGTCGTTGCCAGCCCGGTGGTACTCCTTGGTGAGGGTGTCGCCGGTAACCTTGTCGACCACCTCAAAGGTGATTCCGCCGCGCGACATGACCTCGCGCACCATGAAATCGTAGATCTGTTCCCTGCCGGACATCGTATCCTCCTCGAACCAGACTGAGCGAAGGCCGCCAGGCAGTCGGCCCTCGCCTCCAGGATGACGATAACCCCAGGGTGGTTAAAATATCCCTAAAACGCTGGAGATATGGACGGAGCCAGGGGCTTAGACCTTGTCGCCGCCCAGACAGGCCCGCCAGCGGTCTATCCCCTGCTGCGCGCCGTGCAGGGAAAAGCTGTCGATCTTCCGGCCGGAAGCCTCGTAAAGAACGGCTTCGCCGCGCCAGAGGAACTCCTTGATCAGCGTCCACTGGGGCCCGATCTCCAGGCTGGCTTTCGTGGGGCGGTCGACGTCCAGGGTGAGTTCTTGGGGCTCGGCTCCGTCGAAGGCCAGAAAAACCCGCAAGCTTCCGCGTTCTCCGGCAATGCCGGAGAGGTCTTTGGAATAGAGAAAGAACTCGCTGTCGGCAGCGCCGCTCTCGGTGTCGATCTGGGACTTGAAGCTGATCGAGAAACCTCGCGGGCCGGTCGTCATGATCTGGCAGTTCAGCCACCAGCCCGAGGTTTGGAAGTAGGACCAGTCCCCATACTCCTGCCACAGGAAGTTCGCCCGCGCCGGCAAAGCCGGCAGGAGCAGAAGGAGGGCGATGCAGAGGGTGATGAAACGCAATTGACCGGCTTTCCTGGATAAGGCTTCTGGACGTGAGCTTGGGCGGCCAGCGCCGCTTTTCCAGCCCACCGCCGCCGAGAAGGGGGAAAGCAAGTGGTCGGGGAGACTGGATTCGAACCAGCGACATCCTGCTCCCAAAGCAGGCACTCTACCAAGCTGAGCTACTCCCCGAGCCGTCAGAGTTGTTCTTTAAGGCTTTTGAGCCCGAAGGCGCAAGGGTGCTCGTTTGGCGGCCCCCGAAGCGCGCCCGTGAGCGCCCCCGATAGCGCCCCCGGGAACAGGAGCCCTATGGCTCCAGGCCCGTTCCGAACGCCTTGTAGAGAACCTTCGAGCCGGGCGTGATGCCAAGCTGCTCGCTCAATCCGCCATTGATTTCCAGCACGGCGCGCGCCGGACCGTCTGATTCGACGGTATCAAGGCTGCGCGGCGGCACGCGTTCGGCGATCTTTTCAATGGTCCCGTCCTCGGCCACGAAAAGCATGTCGAGCGGGATCAGGGTGTTCTTCATCCAGAAGCTGGCCTTGCGCGGCGGATCGTTGAGGAAAAGCATGCCCTCATCGGGTCGCAGGGCCCGCTGATGCATCAGACCGAAGGCCTGCTGGCGGGGCGTGACGGCCAACTCAACGAGGAAACCGAAGCGCTCTCCCTCGAGCGTTTCCACCACGATCCGGTCCCGGTTGAAGGCCGGGCGGTCCTCAGGCTGCTGCGCCGCCAGCGGCAGAGCCCAAAGTGCAAAAATCGCAAAGAGAAAAATTCGGCGTGAGAGCTTCATGGGCCCAAGACTGCCCGACCAGGGCGGCGCCGGGCAAGCCCGGATCACCTCGCCAGAACCTCCCGCGCCAGCCCCCTCACCTCCGGGCGCACCGGACCGCCCTTGGGCCTGTCGGCCAGCGTCGTGAACCATTCCTCCGGGGGATTGCGGCCCTTGCTGTGGCGCCAGGTCAGACCCCGCATGAGGGCCTCGGCCGCTTCGGGCAGACGTTCGGGAACCGGGCGGTCGTTGAGCTGGGCCCAGACCCCGCTCCAGCACCGGCCCACGGCCCAGGGATTGTAGCCTCCGCCGCCCAGGACCAGCAGACGGGGCGACAGCCGCCGGACCGCTCGCACCACCTGCCAGAGCGCAAGATTGGAGAGCGCCAGGCGGCTCAGCGGGTCGTCCTCGAGGCCGTCGCAGCCGCATTGCAGAACAATCGCATCGGGTGCGAACTCCTCAATGAGCGGCAGAATCGCCCCTTCCAGCAGGTAAGCCATCTCGCTGTCGTTGAAGCCGGGCGGCACCGGAAGGTTGCGCGCCTGTCCTCCGCCCCGGTCGTGCAAGCCGCCGAGCGCCCGGCCCGCCTGCATGGGCCAGCGTCCATCCTCGTGGACAGACAGGGTGAAGACCCTCGGTTCCTGCTCGAAGGCGATCTGCACGCCGTCCCCGTGGTGCGCGTCGACGTCCAGGTAGAAGACCCGCTCGCAGCCGTTGTCGAGCAGGCTGCAAACCGCCAGCACGGGATCGTTGAAATAACAAAAGCCGCTGGCGCTATCCGCTCTCGCATGATGCGTCCCGCCGGCCGGACTGTGGATGACGCCGCCCTCGCGCAGCAGCTTCCCGGCCAGCAGGGAGGCGCCCGCCGCGGTCGCAGGCCGTCTGAATACCTCCGGGTACACCGGATTTCCGGCGACCCCGAGATTGTAGCGTTGCTTTTGAAAATCGTTGGCCTGCTGGGTCTCCTCCACCGCCTGCACCGCCGCGATGTAGGCCGGGTCGTGGAAGCGGCCCAGATCAGCGGGCGTCGCGCGGGGGCTGTCGATGTAGTTCCCGTCGTCGAGCCAACCGAGGGCGCGACAGAGGTCGATGACGGTCGAGACACGCGGGATCGCTAATGGATGGCGGCTGCCATAGCTCGATGAGCGGTATATCTCGCTCCCGATCATGACCGGCCGCCGGCGCGGATCGGGAAAGCTGCCGGGCGGCGGGTCATAATACCTGCTGGACGCGGTTTCTCTCATGGCTTCAGAAGGTAGCGTTCCCGGCGGCACCTGCAAGCTTGCAACCGCGCTTGCAACCGCGCCGGCTTGCAATAGTCTTGCTCGGACCATGACCGCCTCTCCGCCCCCCTCTTTAAGATTGCGCAGCGCCCGCCTCGCCTTCGGCGGCCGGGCGCTCTTCGACGGACTGGATCTCGACCTGGAAGCAGGCCGGACCACCTGCCTGCTCGGTCCTTCGGGCGTTGGCAAGTCGAGCCTGCTTCGCCTGATCGCGGGCCTGGATGAGGCCGCCGAGGGCGAGGTCGCCGACAGCGACGGCCTGCCGCTCCAGGGTCGGTTCTCCTATATGGCCCAGCAAGACCTGCTGCTTCCCTGGGCCAGCGCGCGCGAAAACGTGCTTCTGGGCGCGCGGCTGCGCGGCGATCTCTCGCCGGAGGACCGCCGCCGCGCTGACGCCCTTTTGGATAAGGTCGGCTTGTCGGAAGCGGCGGACCTTCGCCCGGCGGCGCTCTCGGGCGGCATGCGCCAAAGGGTGGCGCTCGCCCGCACGCTTTTCGAAGACCGGCCGCTTGTCCTGATGGACGAGCCCTTCTCCGCGCTCGACGCGATCACGCGCTTTCAACTGCAAGCACTGGCCGCCGGCTTGCTGGCGGAGCGGAGCGTTCTCTTGGTGACGCACGACCCCTTGGAGGCTCTGCGCCTGGGCCACCGGATCCTGGTCCTTTCCGGGCGTCCCGCCCGCCTGACGGTGGCCGAGGCGCTTCCCGGCGCGCCGCCGCATGCGCCGGACGACCCGCGGCTGATGCAGTTGCAGGCCGATCTCCTGACCCGGCTCGCCGAAGCAAAGGATCTCAGCGCATGATGCGTCTCTGGAGACCCTTTGTGGTTCTTGCCGGACTGGTGCTGCTCTGGCAGCTCATCGTCTGGGTCACCGATGCGCCACGCTATATTCTGCCCGGGCCGCCCGCCGTGCTTAAGGCCTTGGCGGTCCACGCCACCTCTCTCGCCGGTCACGCGGGCGTCACCCTGGCGGAGATCCTCCTCGGCTGGCTCTTCGGTTCGCTCCTTGGCTGCGCGGCAGCGATCACGCTGATCTCGGCGCGCGGTCTTCGCCCTTGGCTGCTGCCGCTGCTGGTGGCCAGTCAGGCGATCCCGGTCTTCGCCATCGCGCCGCTGCTCGTCCTTTGGCTTGGATACGGCATGGCCTCGAAGGTCGCCATGGCCACGATGATCATCTTCTTTCCCGTGACGGCCGCCTTCTACGACGGCCTGCGGCGCGCCGAACCCGGCTGGCTCGATCTGGCCAGCAGCATGAACGCCTCACGCTGGCGGCGGCTGCGCTACATTCAGATCCCGGCGGCCCTGCCCTCTCTCGCATCGGGCTTGCGGGTGGCGACGGCGGTGGCGCCGATCGGGGCAATCGTCGGCGAATGGGTCGGCTCTTCGGCGGGCCTCGGCTACCTGATGCTTCACGCCAACGCGCGCCTACAGATCGACCTGGTCTTCGCCGCGCTGTTCCTTTTGGCCATTTTGGCTATTTCCCTCTATTATACAGTGGATAGCCTGTTGCGCGCTGCGATCCCCTGGCAAAGCGACGCGGTGGAGCGGCGCTAGCAACGGCTGAACGCGAGCAGGAGGTGCGGAGGGATGCAGGACCCGCGCAGCGCCGAGACAGCGGCGGTTTTCTCCCAACAGGCGGCGGCCTACGCCAGCAGCCAGAGCCATGCCTTCGGCGGCGACCTCGATATTCTGGCGGCCTATGCGGAACCCGGTCAGTACTATCTCTGCCTGGATGTCGGCTGTGGCCCTGGCCATACCGCCTTCCGCATCGCCTCCAAGGCGAGCGTGGTCATCGGCGTGGACATCGCCCAGGGCATGCTGGCCAAGGCCCGCGAGCTGGCTGTCCAGGAGGAGATCAACAACGTCGTCTTCCAGCAGGCACACGCAAGCGCCCTGCCCTTCCAGGACGGCAGCTTCGACCTGATCACCTGCCGCACGGCCGCCCATCACTTCCATGACCTTTCCGGATTCCTGTCGGAAGCCCTGCGACTATTGCGCCCCGACGGGCGGCTGGTGCTGGACGACACCCTCGCCCCGGACGACGCCGAGGCGGCCGAGGTCATGCAATCGGTCGATCTCTTGCGCGACCATAGCCATGTCGGGAACCTGACGGCGGCCCAGTGGCGCGATGCCGTCACCGGCGCCGGGTTCAGGATCGCCCGCGATGCCCTCTATGAAGAGCTTCAGCCCATTGACGCCTGGTTCGACCGCATGGCCGTATCGGCGGAGAGCCGGGAGGAAATCACAGCCCGGCTATTGAAGGCTCCGACCGCAGTCCGGGAAAGGCTGGTCGTGCTTGACGGACAAAGGATCACCCACCTTCGCCGCGCCAAGATCATACTGCGCGCCGAACGGGGCTGAACCGCCGAGGGCTTGCTTGCGCCTTTGGCGCTTGAGGCTGCCAAGCGACCAGGAAGACGGGCCGACAATCTGGAGGTCAGTTTCCCTCCCGCTGCAACTGCTGCTGTCCCAGAGACGCTTGCCGCCCGCTGCTTGCGGCGCCTCGGGGGACAAGTTACCGTTTGCTCCATATCATCCGACAGCAGGTGAGATCGGCGAGAGGTGAGCGCCGCCGCCTGAGCAAGAACCCAATAAAGGAGAGACAAACCATGCAGATGTCCGGCGAGCGCCGCATTCCCGCCCCGCGTGAGAAGGTCTGGGAAGCCCTGAACGACCCGGAGGTCTTGAAACAGTCGATTCCCGGGTGCCAGAGCCTCGAAAAGGATGGTGACGACAGTTTCTCCGCCAAGGTCAAAGCCAAAGTCGGCCCCGTTTCCGCAACCTCGGTGAAGCTCGAAGAAGACGGCAGCGACACCATCCTCAAGTACGACGTGGACGCCAAGGTCGGCGGCAAGCTGGCGCAGATTGGCTCGCGCCTCGTCGACGGCACCGCCAGGAAGCTTTCCGAAGAGTTCTTCGACAACTTCTCCGCCATCGTGGGCGGCGGCGGTGCAGCGGCCCCCGCCTCCGAAGAACCGCAAGCGGAGGCAGCGGAACCGACCCCCGCAGAGGAACCCGCAGCGCAAGAGACGGCAAGCGAGGAGCCGGTCGCTCCCGCGCCTGCCGCGGCAGCGCCCGCTGAGCCGCAACCCGAAGCGTCTTCGGGGTCGGCGACACCTGATCGCAAGGGCCTGCCGGCCATCGTTTGGATCGCCGGTCTGGTCGCTGCCGTGGCGGCCCTGCTTTACCTCTTCACTGCTAACTAAGAGGCCGCAAAAAGGCCGAGGCGCGAGCCGGCAAGGCGGCGCCTTCATCCTTTAACAGCAGCGGCCTTGACCGGAGCCGCCGCTTGCACCCAAAATCCGGTCTGAAACGAACAGCGGCGCCGGCCGCATGGAACAAGAAAAGCTAATATTACAAATCACTTAAAGAGTGTTATCCAGGGAGGAACGAGAATGCCAAAGGTCTCCATGAAGG
>JARRJC010000034.1 GCA_037379885.1 Limibacillus sp. | reverse complement strand
CTTCGAGACGGCCCCGTCCCGGGACCTCCTCAGGATGAGGTTGGGCGCAAACTCATACTGTGGCGGAGAGGGCTTGGTACAAGCTCCCGCCTCATCCTGAGGAGCGGACGAAGGTCCGCGTCTCGAAGGATGGGCGGCGCCTTGCCTCCCCTGCTTCCTTGCCTCCCCCCGCGTTACCTCAGGCCCGCGCCCCTGCGCCGTCCAGCCAGGGCTGGGCCGACTGGCGCTTCTCCTCATAGGAGTCGATGACGTCCCCGCGCGCGAGTGTCAGGCCGATGTCGTCCAGACCGTTCAAGAGGCAGTGCTTGCGGAAGGGCTCGATCTCGAACTTCACCGCCTCGCCGGAGGGACGCGTGATGGTCTGCGCCTCCAGATCGATCTTCAGGCTAGCGCCCTGGTTGGCGTCGGCCATCAGCGCCTTCCTCTGTTCCGGCGTCACCACGATGGGCAGGATGCCGTTCTTAAAGCAGTTGTTGTAGAAGATGTCGGCGAAGGAGGTGGAGATCACGCAGCGGATGCCCGCGTCCAAGAGCGCCCAGGGCGCATGCTCGCGCGAGGAGCCGCAGCCGAAGTTGTCGCCCGCCACCAGGATCTGGGCCTGCGTCCAGGGCTCCTTGTCCAGGACGAAGTCCTTGGGGTTGCCGTTCTCATCCGTGCGCAGCTCATGGAACAGCCCCGCGCTCAAGCCGGTGCGCTTGATGGTCTTCAGGTACTGCTTGGGGATGATCATGTCGGTGTCGATGTTGGTGATCGGCAGAGGCGCCGCCGTCCCCGTCAACTTGTCGAATTTCTGCATGGCGTTTCTCGTCCTTTTCTTTGGCGACCGGGGGCGGCGTTACTGCTCCATCAGCTCGCGCACGTCGGTGAGGTGGCCGGTGAGGGCGGCGGCGGCGGCCATCATGGGGCTGACCAGGTGGGTGCGTCCGCCCCGGCCCTGGCGGCCCTCGAAGTTGCGGTTGGAGGTGGAGGCGCAGCGCTCGCCCGGCGCCAGCTTGTCCGCGTTCATGGCCAGACACATGGAACAGCCCGGCTCGCGCCAGTCGAACCCGGCCTCGATCAGGATCTTGTCCAGCCCTTCGGACTCGGCCTGCTCCTTCACCAGGCCGGAGCCCGGCACGACCATGGCGCGGATGCCCTCGGCGACCTTGCGGCCCTTGGCGACCTCGGCCACGGCGCGCAGGTCCTCGATCCGCCCGTTGGTGCAGGAGCCGATGAAGACGGTATCGACCTTCACCTCGGAGAGCGGCATGCCCGGCTTCAGGCCCATGTAGTCGAGCGCGCGCTGGATGGTCTCGCGGCGCGTCTCGTCCTCCTCGGCGAGGGGATCGGGAATCTTGCCGGTGATCGGCAGCACGTCCTGCGGGCTGGTGCCCCATGTGACCTGCGGGACGATCTCCCCGGCCTTCAGCACCACTTCCTTGTCGTAGGTAGCGCCTTCATCGGAGGGCAGGGTCTTCCAGTAGGCGACCGCCTGCTCCCAGGTTCCGGCCTTGGGCGCAAGGGGGCGGCCCTTCAGGTATTCGAAGGTGGTCTCGTCCGGCGCGATCAGGCCGGCGCGCGCGCCCGCCTCGATCGACATGTTGCAGATGGTCATGCGGCCTTCCATGGAAAGCTCGCGGATCGCCTCGCCGGCGTACTCGATCACATGGCCGGTGCCCCCGGCGGTGCCGATCTTGCCGATGATGGCGAGGATCAGGTCCTTGGCCGTGGTGCCGGCGGGGCGCTTGCCCTCGACCGTGATGCGCATGTTCTTGGCGGGCTTCTGGATCAGCGTCTGGGTGGCCAGCACGTGCTCCACCTCGGAGGTGCCGATGCCGAAGGCCAGCGCCCCGAAGGCGCCGTGGGTCGAGGTGTGCGAGTCGCCGCAGACGATGGTCGCGCCCGGCAGGGTGAAGCCCTGCTCCGGCCCGATGATGTGGACGATGCCCTGGCGCGCGTCGGCGACCTCGTAATAGGGGATGCCGAACTCGCGGCAGTTGGCCTCCAGGGTCTCGACCTGGATGCGGCTCTCCTCGTCGGCGATGCCCTTGGCGCGGTCGGAGGTCGGCACGTTGTGGTCGGCCACGGCCAGCGTCTGGTCCGGGCGGCGTACCTTACGGCCCGCCATGCGAAGCCCTTCGAAAGCCTGGGGGCTGGTCACCTCGTGAACCAGATGACGGTCGATGTAGATGAGGCAGGTGCCGTCCTCGTCCCGTTCCACCACATGGCTGTCCCAGATCTTGTCGAATAGCGTCTTCGGCTGGCTCATGGCCGCTTGGTCTCCGTCTGTCTGCTGGTAATGAAGCGGGCGGGAGAATAGCGCCAAGCGCAAGAAAGGCAAAGGGATTGAGGGCGCATGGCAGGAATGCGGCCCGCCGGAACGGAAAAGAAGCCAAAACGCCCGCCGACTCTCTTAGCGGAGCGGCGGGCGTTTGGCGGCAATCTGCGGGCGGTCCCTCGCTGGACCTGCCCGGGCTCGTCTTAGCTGTCGGTCTTCTCGGCCTGGGCGGCGGCCTTCTGGGCCTCCTTGGCGGCCTGGGCGGCCTCGCGGTCGGCCTGGGCGGCCTTGGCGGCGGCGCCGGTGGTGGCCTCGGCGATGCGCGCGGACTTACCGCGGCGGCCGCGCAGGTAGTAGAGCTTGGCCCGGCGCACGTCGCCGCGGCGGATCAGCTCGATCGAGTCCAGACGCGGGCTGTAGAGCGGGAAGACACGCTCGACGCCCTCGCCGTAGGAAATCTTGCGCACCGTGAAGGAGGACTGCAGGCCGCGGTTCTTGCGGGCGATGCAGACGCCTTCGAAGGCCTGCACGCGCTCGCGGTTGCCTTCGACCACGCGCACGTTCACGCGGATGGTGTCGCCGGGGGTGAACTCCGGAATGGTCTTGCCCTCGGTGAGCTTGGCGACCTGCTCCTGCTCGAGCTGCTGGATCACGTTCATGACTCTCGTCCTTCCTTTGCCGAGGCGGGTCCCTTGCAGGGAAACCAAGCGCCTCTAATCCTCTTTCGTTCCGTCTTCGTCGTCCGCTGGCCGGTAGGCCGCCCAAAGGTCGGGCCGCCGCCGCCGGGTGATCTCCTCCGCCTCGGCGAGACGCCACTGGCGGACCTTCTCATGGTGGCCCGAGGTCAGAACCTCCGGCACCGCGCGTCCCTGCCAAACGGCGGGCCGCGTAAAGTGCGGGTACTCCAGGAGTCCCCGCTCGAATGACTCTTCGCCGCCGCTGTCCTCGTTGCCCATGACGCCGGGCAGGAGCCGTATCACGGCGTCCATAACGATCAGCGCGGCCATCTCACCGCCGGAGAGCACGTAGTCGCCCACGCTCATCTCCTCGACCCCGTGCGCATCCAGGACGCGCTGGTCGACACCCTCGTAGCGGCCGCAGAGAAGCCGGATGCCCGGCCCCGCCGCCAGCTCGCGCACGCGCTCCTGAGTCAGGAGACGGCCGCGCGGGCTCAAGTAAATCAGCGGCCCGGGCCGGTCGGCGACCGCTTGGATCGCCTCGTCAACCACATCGGGCCGCATCACCATTCCCGCGCCGCCGCCGTAGGGCGTATCGTCGACGGTGCGGTGTTTATCGCGTGCAAAGCCGCGAATGTCCAGCGTTTCCAGGCTCCAGAGCCCCTGCTCCAGCGCCTTTCCCGCAAGGCTCGCGCCCAGCGGTCCCGGAAAGACTTCCGGGAAGAGCGTCAGCAGCGTCGCGCGCCAGGGATCGTCTCCCGTCGCAGCTCCCTGCCTGTCCCCGCTCGCCTCCGCCACAGACCCGGCTCCCTTCCTTAAAAGGCGGGCCCTTTCAGGCCTCCAGGGGCGAAGCGGGCGCCGTTATGCCTGCTGCCGTCCCGCTTGTCCAGCCCCGCCTTCGCACCTGCCCCAAAAGCCGATCAGGGCTTCAGACCTCGTAGGGCGGATCGATCACGATCCTTCCGCCTTCAAGGTCCAGCTCGGGCACCACCTCCCGCGTGAAGGGGTAGAGCTGGGAGCGCTTCTTGTCCTCGCCCACCTCGATCAGGTCGCCGGCGCCGAAGTTGTGGACCGCCAGCACCCGGCCGAGAGACTTTCCGCTACGGGTCTCCGCCGCCAGCCCGATCAGGTCGGTGTGGTAGACCTCGTCTTCATCGGCTGGCGGCAGGCGGTCCCGCTCGACATAGAGCCGCACGCCCTTCAGCGCCTCAGCCGCGTTGCGGTCGGCCACCCCCTCCAGCGCCAGCAGGGCCACGCCCTTCTGCTCGCCCTTGAAGGTGACGGTCCAGCGCCGCCCGCCCGGCTCGTCCGAGAGCGGGCCATAGGCGGCCAGTCCCTGGGGCGTTTCGGTGAAGGGCTTGACCTTGACCAGTCCCTTCACCCCATGCGCCCCGGCGATCACGCCGAGACAGACGCGCGTATCGCTCACGGCTGCCTACCGCCCCGCCTGGGAAAGAAGGACCTCAGCCCTTCTTCTCTTCCTCTTCAGCCGGGGTCTCCTCGGCGGGAGCCTCTTCAGCGGGAGCTTCCTCGGCAGCAGCCTCCTCAGCCGGAGCTTCCTCAGCCGCAGCCTCTTCAGCCGGAGCTTCCTCGGCGGGCGCTTCCTCGGTAGGCGCTTCCTCGGCTGCGGCCTTGGCTTCGGCGGCCTCGGCTTCGGCGGCCTTCTTGGCCTCCTCGGCGTCCTGCAGCTTGGCGTCGCGCTCAGCGCGGCGCTCCAGGGTCTGCTTGGAGGGCTCGGCCTTCGTGGTCTGCTGCGGAATCGAACGCTTGCCGAGGCCGGCCTGCTCCAGGAAGCGCAGCACGCGGTCGGTCGGGGTCGCGCCGACGGAGATCCAGTGCTGGATGCGCTCCTGCTTCAGGATCACGCGCTCGGCGTGGTCCTTGGCCAGCATGGGGTTGTAGGTGCCGACGCGCTCGATGAAGCGGCCGTCGCGCGGGGAGCGGCTGTCGGCTACCACGATCGAGTAGAAGGGGCGCTTCTTGGCGCCGCCGCGGGACAGACGGATCTTGAGGGACATGGGGTTCTTCCTTTCGTTCTTTCGTAAAGTCGTTCTGTTAAGTCGTTCTGTTGTCCGGTTCGCTAAATAAAGTCTCTTGTCAGCCGAAGGGGCCGCGGCCGCCGCCGCCCATGCCCCCACCGCCCATGCCGCCGGGCGGCATGCCGGGCAGGCCGTGACGCATCAGGCCCTTTTTGCCCATCTTCTTGACCTTCTTCATCATGCGGTTGGCCTCCATGTGCTGCTTCATCAGCTTGTTGACCTCCTGCACCGTGGTGCCGGAGCCCTTGGCGATGCGCTGCTTGCGGCTGGCCTTGATGAGTTCGGGGCGCTTTCTCTCCTGCTTAGTCATGGAGGAGATGATCGCGAGCTGCTTGTTGACCATGGAGTCGTCGATCTTGGCGTCTTTCAGCTGGTCCTTGATCTTACCGACGCCGGGCAGCAGGCCCATCATGCCGGAGAGCCCGCCCATCTTGAGCATCTGACGCAGCTGGGAGGCGAAGTCGTCCATGTCGAACTTGCCCGCCTGCATCTTCTTGGCTAGCTTCTCGGCCTCGTCCTGCTCGATGGTCTCGGCGGCCTTCTCGACCAGGGAGACCACGTCGCCCATGCCGAGGATGCGCCCGGCGATGCGCTCGGGGTGGAAGACCTCGATCTTGTCGATCTGCTCGCCCGTGCCGATCAGCTTGATGGGACAGCCGGTGACCGCGCGCATGGAAAGCGCCGCACCACCGCGCGCATCACCGTCCACGCGGGTCAGCACCAGGCCGGTCAGCCCGACCTTCTCGTTGAAGGCGCTGGCGACGTTGACCGCGTCCTGACCGGTCATGGCGTCGGCCACCAGCAGCGTCTCCGCCGGTTGGGCGGCGTCGCGCACGGCGGCGACCTCGGCCATCAGCTCCTCGTCGATGGCCAGACGCCCGGCGGTGTCCAGCAGCACCACATCGTAGCCCTCGCGGCGCGCGGTCTGCAGCGCGCGGCGGGTGATCATCACCGGGTTCTCCATGGGCACGATCGGCAACGTGGCGACCGAGGCCTGGAGACCCAGCAGCGCCAACTGCTCCTGCGCGGCCGGGCGGCGCACGTCGAGGGAGGCCATCAGGACCTTCTTCTTCTCGCGCTCAGTCAGGCGCTTGGCGATCTTGGCGGTGGTGGTGGTCTTGCCCGAACCCTGGAGGCCGACCATCAGGATCGGCACCGGCGGGCTGGCCTTGAGGTTGAGGCCGAGAGAAGGCGACTGCCCGGGCTGCGGCGGCTGTTTGCCTCCCTCCTGGCCCTCCTCCGGCGCGCCGCCCAGCATGGCGACCAGCTCGTCGTGGACGATCTTGACCACCTGCTGGCCGGGCTGGACCGAGCGCAGGACCTCCTGGCCCACGGCCTTGGCCTTCACCTGCTCGACGAAGTCCTTGACCACCGGCAGGGCGACGTCGGCCTCGAGCAGCGCCACGCGCACCTCGCGCAGCGCTTCGGAGACATCGGCCTCACTCAGCGCGCCGCGGCGCTTCAGGCTGTCGAAGACGCCGCCCAGGCGTTCCTGCAAAGACTCGAACAAGGCTAAACGCGCCCCTTCTCTTCCCTCGTTAAGGCCGCCGCCCCTCCCCGAAACACCCCAAAGCACAAACGCACCAGTGCGCGACACTCGCGGACTGATGGGGCTCCTCGGAACCGAAAAAAGCGGCCCTGAAACTGAACGCCGCGGTTTTACGCGCGCGGAACCGGGGCGTCAAGAGGAAGAAGGTTTGGATTACAAACCTGCGATCGGGTTGGCCCGTACCAGCCCGCTAGCGGCTGACCCAGAACTGGTACATGGCGACGAAGGTGAGGGGGTGGTCGGGTTCGAAGGCGGCCCAGTTAGTGAGGTCGCGGGCCTCGGGGTCTTGCGGGAAGCGCGCGCGGTAGGCTTGGGCCGTCTCACGCGGCAGGCCCTGGAAGCCGAGGAACGTCAGGTCCTGGGTCGCGAGGTATTCCGCCAACTCCAACGCGTGGTAGTCGCGTTCCTGCACATGGAAGAGCGCATCGCGGCAGTCCGAGAGGCTGTAGAAGTCGAGCCAGGCCGTGACGGCGCGCGCCGGGTCGCCCTCGGGCAGGTTGAAGAGCGCGAAGCGGGCCTGGCGGATGCCCTCCGCGTCGGCGCAAAGGCCCAGCGCCGCGAGCTTCTCGCGCGCGGGCTTCAAGAAGGCGCGCGCCTCGCGGCTGTAGAGCGCCAGCTTCATCACCCCGCCCGGCTTCAGCCGTGAGGTGATGGCCGCCAGCCCCGCCTCCGGCTCCGCCAGGTGGTGCAGCACGCCCGAGCAGAAGATCATGTCGAATCCGGCGCCGCCCGTTTCGGTCAGCGCCAGCAGGTCGCCCTGCACGAAGCTGACGTTCTCCACCCCCGCCCCCTCCGCCTTTCGCTTGGCGTAGGCGAGCGAGGAGACGCTGAGGTCCAGAGCGGTGATCTTCGCTTCCGGCAGGCGGCGCGCGATGTCGAGCGCCTGACGCCCGGTGCCGCAGCCCGCGATCAGCACAGACGGGTGCTCCGGCAACTCCGGCAGAACCGCCGGTCCTGCCAGCGGCAGGGCGCGTTTCAGGAAGCCGCGCGCGCCGCCGCCCAGCGCCGTCTCTGGCAAGGGCGGCAGGGCCATCCAGCGCGGATAGGGGTTGGCCTCGTACTGCGCGCGCACGGCCTGGGAGGTCGCATCCTCGACCGGCGTCACGCTCTCGATGGTGCCGCGCAGCGCCGCCTCGCGGCGGGGCTCCTCCAGTTGCAGGCGCAGGAGGCTGCGGCCCGGCGCGCTCTGCTTGAGCGCGGCCAGGCCGGCGGCGCTCTCCGCCCCCTCATCGGCGATGGGCAGGTCATCGGCGAAGGGCAAGTCGGCCAGAGGGCGATAGCACCCTAGGAGCGCGAGGCGCGCCGCGCCCGCATCGGCGCCCGCTCCGGCCAGCAGCCGTTCGGCCCCGGCCTTTTCCACCTCGGTCTCGAAATAGATGTACTCGTTGATGAAGCACTGGCAGGCGAGCGCGGCCAGGAAGTCCTCCGCCCCTGGCCAGAGGGCGGCGTCCAGTCCTTCCCCTTTCAGAGCCTGCTCCAGAAAGGCGCGGCGGAAGGCGGCCAGCAGCAGTTCGGTCTCCCGGTAGGGGATGCGCTCCCCGGTCAGCAGGTTCAGGACCAGCGGGTGCTTCAGGTTGGCGAACAGCCGGGCCTGCTCCGGGTCCTTGTCCTTCGCGCGCTCGAACAGGCCCCTCAGCGTCAGGCCGTCGAAGTCCGCCATCAGCTTTTGGATCAACGCCTGACCCATGAAGAGATTGTTGGCGAGATTGCGGATCTCCGGCGTCGCCAGCTCGGGATCGGCAAGACAGTGCGCCAGTTCGCCCGGCAGGCCACGCGTCACCTCCACCCTGGGCTGGAGGGAGAGCGCCCGCACGAAGAGCCGCCAGAGCCGCTTCTCGGAAGGTTCGGCCGCCAGCGCGCGGCGCAAGACGGCAAGGGCCTTCGCCGGCTGCTGAGCCGACAGGCATTCGCGGGCCTGCGCCAGCGCCTCTTTCGCCCTGCTGCTTGAATCCTGGCCGCTCAACGCCCTCGCCCCGCTGCTCTCACTCCCTGGACGCGCCCGGGCGCGCTGCTGCTTGACCGGCAGGTCGACCGACGGCAGTTCCTCGTCCCGCTCGCAGCCGAGCGCGGTCTTGAGGAACTCCAGTGTCCGCTCCAAGCGAAGGAAGTCGCGCGGCTCATAGCCCCCGAAGAGGAAGCGCGACAAGCGGCAGTAGCCACAGGTCAGCGGCAGAAAGCGTTCGCAAAAGCGGATCAGCCGGGAAAGCGCCGCCAGCGTCTCCTCCGGCGCATGGCGGCGGTAGGCGGCAAAGCAGCGGGCCGGGGTCCCAGGGTCGCGCGCCAGGGCCACGGTCTCCAGCATCTGGATCGCGAGATCGCGGGTCTGCGCCTCGGCCAGCGGCATGACCGCCTCTGGCTCTTCCTCGAAGTCGCCGAAGCCGACCTCCCCTTCATGGTAGTAGGCGTCGCGCGCCAGCGGGCGGCCATGACAGAGCCCCGCGGCGTGAAACCGCCCGAGGGCCTCTGAGAGCTGAGCCAGCAAGGCTTCGTGCGCGGCCCGCTCGCCCGCCTGGTCCAGGTTGCGGAGCTGATGCTTCACCGAGATGCTGAGGTCGCTGAGCAGCAGGCTGCGCCCCCGCTGTCAGATCAACTCCGGCGGCAGCAGCCCGGCGCGAGCGAAGGCTTTCAGCTTGCGCGTCTCGCGCCGGACCATGCCGGCGCGGGTGGTGATGGAGGAAGACTTCATGAAACGCGGGTAGATGACCGGCGTCAGAATGAAGTGCAGCAGGCGTCCGGGATGCAGGATCTCCACGCTGTTGTGCTTCAGCCAGAGCTTGCGGCCCCGGTACTCCAGCGAACAGATGCGCACTCGCGGCTGAGCGGCGACCAGCGCCAGAAGCTCACCCTCCTCGACAGGCTGCAGCCGTTCGGACCGCGCAAGCGCTGCCTTCGCCATGGTCCAATCCCCCAGGGTTTCCGGTTACATTCTGATAACTCATTGATTGCAATTCAATGAAAGTATTGCGTCTCAAGAAGGGTCTGACAAGACAGCCCACGGGCCAAGAGCGCCAATCGGCCATTTACTCGCACCGGGCCGCGGCCCTATATATCGCGCCATGACGGGCCGGAGCTTCTTGAAGATGCATGGCCTGGGCAACGACTTCGTGATCATCGACGCCCGCGAGGAGCCCTTCCGGCCCTCGCCCGCCCAGGCCCAGCGCATAGCAGACCGCCACCGCGGCGTGGGGTTCGATCAGTTGATTCTGATCGAACGCGCGTCCTCCGGTGACGCGGCGGCTTTCGCGCGCTTTCTCAACAGCGACGGCAGCGAATCCGGGGCCTGCGGCAACGGCACGCGCTGTCTGGCCTGGCTCTTGATGATGCAGGCGGACTCGCACGCCGTCACCATCGAGACCGCCGGCGGTCTTCTGGCCTGCGAACTGCTCGATGACGGACGGGTGCGGGTCGACATGGGCGAAGCGCACCTCGGCTGGCAGGAGGTCCCTCTCGCCGAGGAGCGCGACACGCTGCACCTGGGGATCGAACTGGAGGAGCTCAGCGATCCGGTCGGCGTCTCCATGGGCAACCCCCACGCGGTCTTCTTCGTGGAGGACGCCGAGGAGGTCGAGCTGGAAGAGCTGGGCCCGGAGCTGGAGCACCACCCGCTGTTCCCAGAGCGCGCCAACATCGGCGTCGCCAGCCTGATTGGCAAGGACGCGCTGCGCCTTCGCGTCTGGGAGCGGGGCGCGGGGATCACGCTGGCCTGCGGGTCGGGCGCCTGCGTCGCCGCCGTGGCCGCCGTCCGGCGCGGGCTGACCAACCGCAAGGTCTCCATAACCGTGGACGGCAGCCTGGACGAGGAGACCGGCGAGGACCTGGAGATCGAGTGGCGCAAGTCCGACGGCCACGTGCTGATGACCGGACCCTACGCGCTCAGCTACCAAGGGCGCCTCGCGCCCTCACTGCTCGGCGAGTTGGAGGAGTGAGCGCCATGAAGCCCGCCTCTCCGGATACCCCCAGGGACCCGCAGATCATAACCTTTGGCTGCCGCGTCAACGCCTATGAGTCGGAGGTGATGCGCGATCACGCGCGCGCCGCCGGTCTGGGGGACGCCGTCATCGTCAACACCTGCGCCGTCACCGCCGAGGCGGAGCGCCAGGCCCGCCAGGCGATCCGCCGCGCGCGCCGCGACAACCCCTCGGCGCGCATCATCGTGACCGGCTGCGCCGCGCAGATCGACCCGGACAAGTACGCCGGCATGGCCGAGGTCGACCGCGTTCTCGGCAACATGGAGAAGATGGACCCCGCCTCCTTCGCGCCCGAGGCGCGCGAGCCGGTGCAGGTCCGCGACATCATGCAGGTGGAGGAGACCGCCAGCCATCTGATCGAGGGTTTCGAGGAGCGCACCCGCGCCTTCATCCAGATCCAGACCGGCTGCGACCATCGCTGCACCTTCTGCATCATCCCCTTCGGGCGCGGCAACAACCGCTCTGTTCCCATGGGCGAGATCGTGCGCCAGGTGCGCCTGCTGGTGGAGAACGAGGTCGCCGAGGTGGTGCTGACCGGCGTCGACATCACCGACTACGGCCGCGACCTGCCGGGTCGGCCGAGCCTGGGCCAGCTCTGCCGCCGCCTGCTGATCAACGTGCCGGGGCTGAAGCGCCTGCGCCTTTCCTCGGTCGATCCGGTGGAGGTGGACGAGGACCTGCTGCGCCTTTTGGGCGAGGAGGAACGGCTGATGCCGCACCTGCACCTTTCCATGCAGGCAGGCGCCGACCTGATCCTGAAGCGCATGAAGCGCCGTCATCTCCAAGCCGATATCCACAGGGTTGTCGAGCGGGTGCGGGCGCTGCGCCCCGACGTGGTCTTCGGCGCCGACATCATCGCGGGCTTCCCGACCGAGACCGAAGAGCAGTTTCGCGAAAGCCTGAAGGTGGTCGGGGACTGCGGCCTCACCTGGCTGCACGTCTTCCCCTATTCGGAGCGGCCCGGCACCCCGGCGGCGCGCATGCCCCAGGTCGCCAAGGCCGAGCGCAAGGAGCGCGCCCAGCGGCTGCGCGACCTCGGCGAGCGGCAGGTCGAGCGCTTCCTGGAAAGCCGTCTGGGCGCGCGCGCCCAGGTGCTGATCGAAAAGGACGGCATGGGCCGCAGCGAGCACTTCGCGCCGGTCACGCTCTTCGGGCCCGTCGGCAGCGTGATCGAGGCGCGGCTGGTCGCGCGCGAGGGCGACCGCCTGATCGCCGAGGCCGCCTGATGGGGACCGCATGAGCGAGGAGACGGGCGAGAAGAAGGGCTGGTTCTCCCGGCTGACGCAGGGGCTGAAGCGCTCCTCCTCCAAGCTGGGCGAAGGCATCACCGGCATCTTCACCAAGCGCAAGCTGGACGACGACGCGCTGGAGGAGCTGGAAGAACTTCTGATCCAGGCCGACCTAGGCGTCGCCACCTCGGCCCGCATCGCCGGAGAGATCGCGCGCACCCGCTTCGACAAGGAAGTCAGCCCCGAGGAGATCCGCGAGGCGCTGGCCGAACAGATCGCCCCGATCCTGGAGCCGGTCGCCAGGCCCCTTACGGTCGATCCCGCGAGAAAGCCCCACGTGGTGTTGGTGGTGGGGGTCAACGGCTCCGGCAAGACCACCACCATCGGCAAGCTGGCGACCCAGTTCCGGGCCGAGGGCAAATCGGTCATGCTGGCCGCGGGCGACACCTTCCGCGCCGCCGCCGTGGAGCAGCTTCAGATTTGGGGGGAGCGCACGGGCTGCCCCGTGGTGGCGAAGGAGACCGGGGCCGACGCCGCCGGCCTCGCCTATGACGCGGTCAAGCGCGCGAAGGAGGAAGGGATCGACCTCCTGCTGATCGACACGGCCGGGCGTCTCCACAACAAGGCCGATCTCATGGCTGAACTGGAGAAGGTCGTGCGCGTCATCAAGAAACTGGACGAGAGCGCGCCCCACGACACCCTGCTGGTGCTGGACGCCACCACCGGCCAGAACGCGCTGCAACAGGTCCAGACCTTCAAGGAACTGACCCAGGTCACCGGCCTGGTGCTGACCAAGCTCGACGGCTCCGCGCGCGGCGGCATCCTGGTGGCGCTTGCCGAGAAATTCGCCCTGCCCGTCCACGCCATCGGCGTCGGCGAATCCGCCCAAGACCTGAGGCCCTTCGAAGCCAAGGCCTTCGCGAGGGCGCTGACGGGGGCGGAGCGCTAAGCAGTGCGCTGGCGGAAACGGCGGGAAACAGCCCTACCGCACCACGACCTTAACTTCGCCCCTATGGGAGCGTTTGGCCATTTCGGCGATGCGGGTTCGGACCCAGTCGGGGGTGGATTCGTGGACCGTGACGGTCAACAGGAAGCCGTTGTCGGTCTTGTTGACGCCGGTGATCTCGTGGCTGAAGGGCTTCAGGTCGTCGGGGATGTGTAGCATGGCGCGGCAACCTCTAAGGGGCGTTGGACAGGGTGCGGCGGGCGACCAAAGAGTCTAGGGGCGCCCTGTTTCAGTATGACGACGCCTTTCAGGAGAGTGGCGCCCTTCAGGACGAGGCGGCCGTGGCGCTTTTCTTCTTGGTGGCCGGCTTCTTCGCCTTGTTGGCGGACTTCGCCGCCTTCTCCGCTTCCTTGACCGCGGCCTCGGCCTCGGCGGCTTCGGCCTCGGCGGCGTCGCGGGCCAGGCGCGCGGCGCGCTGGGCCTCGATCCGGTCGGAGATCTTCTTCTCCGCCTTCATCTTGTCGGTCAGGAACTGCTTATCCTTCTTCTTGAGGGCCTCGAAGCGTTCTTCGGCCTTGGAGCGAACCGCTCGGTTCATGGCGCAGTCTCCTTTCCTGTTGCTTTTAATTCTTGATCGATGGCGCGAGGCGAGCGGGAGCCGCCGCCAGGGCGGCCCCCGCTCTTCCCGATGGTGTCGGTTCAGTCGACCAGAGAGAGATTCTCAGCGGACGACTTGCCGTTCTGGCCGCGCTGCAGCTCGAAGGAAACCTTCTGGCCCTCGTTGAGGGTGGAAAGGCCTGCGCGCTCAACGGCGGAGATGTGAACGAATGCGTCGTTGGTCGCGCCCTCAGGCGTGATGAAACCGAAACCCTTTACCGGGTTGAACCACTTAACGGTACCGATGGTCATAGCTTTTCATGTCCTTATTCGACAAAGAGGAAAGAGCCCGCCAAGCCTCAACCTTGAGGGGCGGGGCAGGGTCAACGTCCACATTGTCGGGAGGGTCGCTAAACTAATCGGCGTACCGGTTACTGAAGGTAGCACCAAACGAATGCAAGGCGTCTAAAAGGATAAGTGGTCCACACGGAAGATAAATACAAGCGAATTCGCGTCGAGGGTGCCCGTTTAGGCCCTGCCCCGCGCCCGGCTCAGGACAGCAAACTTCCGATCAGCAGCGCCGCAGCCGCGAAATAGCTGGTGAAGGTGACGGCCATACCGGTCACGCGAAAGCGGAAGTCCTCCGCGCTGCGCGAGACGCCCCAGGCATGACAGGCGCGCCCCGCGAACAGCAGGAGAGCGACGCCGCCCCCCGCATAGGCCCAGCCCTGCAAGGCCAGAAGCAGCGCAAGCGCCAGGCCCAGCGGCACGGTCTCGGCAAAGTTCGCGTGGGCCCGGATGGCGCGCTGCAGGGACTCGACCCCGCCGTCGCCCAAGGAAACCTTGTTCGCGCGGCGCTGGCGGATGGTGCGCAGCGTCAGCAGGATCTGGAGTGCCGCCAGCAGCAGGACGGCGGCAATCAGCAACAGCATCGAAAACCCCTTCTTCTCCGCTCGGCCAGGCCTGCCGGATAGCCCGGTTTGGTCCTTGGACCAGGGGCGGGCGTCTTCCCTGGCCAGCCAGGGCATCCAGTCTGTCGCTGTTTGTCTGGTCGCGCGGGGAATCCTGTCCTAGAATCGAAAGCAACGGAGAAAAACGAGAGAGAGCCTTCATGCAACGACGCCTCGCGGCGATCCTGGCAGCGGACGTGGTGGGCTACAGCCGCCTGATGGAAAGGGACACGCCCGGCACGCTCGACCGGCTGGGCCGTCTGCGCCGGGAGATTTTCACGCCGGGGATGGAGGCCGAGGGCGGGCGCATCGTCAAGCTGACCGGCGACGGCGCGCTGGTCGAGTTCACCTCGATCATCTCGGCCATCAAGGCCGCGCTCTCGGTCCAGGAGAAGCTCGCGGACTCCGAAGCGGCCTGCGGCAACGCCGATCCGCTCTGTCTGAGGATCGGCATCAACCTCGGCGAGATCATCGAGAGCGACGGGGACATCTACGGCGACGGCGTGAACGTCGCCGCGCGGCTGGAGCAGATCGCCGAGCCCGCGGGCATCTGCATTTCCGCCAGCGCCTACGATCAGGTGCGCGGCGAGATCGACGCGCCTTTCGAGGACCTGGGCCCCCAACAGGTCAAGAACATCTCCCGGCCGATCGGCGTCTATTCCTGGCGCCGGCGCGGGCTCGACCCGCTTGAGCGGCTCGCCGGGCAGGAGGCCGGGAAAAGCGACCTGAAGAAAGCCGGCGGCTCCTTGCCCTCCATCGCCGTGCTGCCGCTCACCAACATGTCCAAGGACGATGATCTGGAGTTCCTGGCCGACGGCCTGACCGAAGACATCATCACCCTCTTGGCCCGGATGCCGGGCTTCCTGGTGATCGCGCGCAACTCCTCCTTCGCCTACAAGGGCAAGTCGCCCGACGCGCGGGAAGTCGGCAAGACCCTGGGCGTGCGCTACATGGTAGAGGGCAGCATTCGTCAGGCCGGCAAGCGCCTGCGCGTCACAGTGCAGCTGATCGACACCGGCGACGGGCGTCACCTCTGGGCCGAGCGCTTCGACTGCGACGCCGGGGCGGCCATGGAGATACAAGACGAGATCACCCAGAAGATCGCCGCCCGGCTGGAGCCGGCGCTGGCCCGCGCCGAGGTCCAGCAGATCCAGCGCAGCCCCGCGGCCAACCGCGACGCCTGGGCGCTCTACCGCGAGGCGAACGGCCTGCTCTCCCTGCGCGGCTGGCACCGGGAGACCTTCGAGGAGGGCAGCCGCCTGCTCAACAAGGCCATCGAGATCGAGCCGGACTTCGCGCTGGCCCACGCCTACCTCTCGCTCCTGACCGCGCTCGGCCACCTCTTCGATCTGAATCCGGAAGGCGAGAACGCCGAGGAGACCGCCGTGGAGGCGGCCGAGCGGGCCATGACCATCGACGCCTACAACTCGGTGGTGCTGGGTTACGCGGGCTGCGCGCTGGCCGACCTGGGCCACGTCGCGCGCGGCATCGGCATCCTGGAGCGCGCCGTCGAGGAAGACCCCTCCAACGCCCAGGCCTGGGTGGCGCTGGGCGTCGCCCAGATCCGGGGCGGCAAGGCGCGCAAGGGGGTCGAGCTGCTGCGCCACGGCATGCGCCTCTCCCCGCTCGACAACCGCCTCGCCTATTGGGGCACCAACCTGGCCTACGCGCTCTTCCGCCTGCACAAGAAGGAGGAGGCGCTGGAGGAAGCGCGGCTCGCCTGCCGCCGGGACGACAAGAACTACATGGCGCGCGTGGTGCTGGCGCTGATCGCCGCCGACGCCGGGCGCGACGCCGAGGCGCGCGAGGCAATCGCAGACGCCAAGCGCATCCGGCCCGATATCCGCGGCTCTGAAATGGCGCAGCTTCTGGGCCGCAAGGGCGTGCGCCTGTTGGACGAGAAGGGGCTGCTGGCCGCCTGACCCCGACCCATGGGCGAGGGCTGCCGCCTTGACGAGGAGGAAAACATGAACGCGCGCGAAAGGATCGTCGCCGCCCAGGACCGCCTGGTGCGGCTCTTTGAAAAACGGCCCTCCGCCGCGAAGGGGACCGGAGTCACGAAGGCCGTGCTGCGCGACGGCCTGGTCTGCGAGGCGAGCGGCGGCCCCTGGCGGATGACCTTCGACCAGCCGGAGAACTACGGCGGCACGGACAGCGCGCCCGACCCAGGGTTCGCGGGCCGCGCGGCGGTGGCGGCCTGTCTGGTCCAAGGCTACGCCATCGCCTTCGCAAAGGCCGGGATCGCGCTGGAACATCTGGAGGTCGAGGTCTGCGGGGAATCCGACGGGCGCGGCAACATGGCCCTGGCCGATGTGCCGGCGGGCTACCAGCGCCTGACCTGCAAGGTCTCGCTCAAGGCCGATGCGCCGCGCGAGACGGTGGAAGAGCTGCTGTCCTCGGTCGAGGCCCACAGTCCCTGGTTCTACAACATGGCCGCAGCCCTGCCGGTCGAGCGCGAATTGACGCTGCTCTAGTCCTTTTTCTTCGGGCCGGTGCGGCGGAGCGCGGAGGTCGGATCGGTGGTCCGCACCACCTCGCGGATCGCGGTGATGGGCGCGCCGCTCAACTCCGAGTGCTTTTCGATCCAGGAGGGGTCCTCGGCCAGATAGATGCAGAAGACCTTTTCACCCGTGGTGAAGCTCTGCACCCATTGGATATTCGGCGCCAACTGCGCCAGCGCGGCGTTGGAACGCCGGGCCGCCTCGCGGATCTGCGCGGTCGTCCGGCTTCCGGCGCCGGGAATATCGCGTTCGATGATATAGCGCTTCAAGATGCTCCCTCCCCTCTTGAGCAGAGCGCAAGAAAGGGCTGTCGAGGCAGCCTCCCGCCAAATTCCTGCGGGATCGCTCCGCATCCGTCATGCTATAGCCATAACTCCCTGCGATGAAGCGCCTCTTCGGGCTGCCCGCCTCTATGGCCGCCCGCCCCCATGGAAGCCCAACCTTGACCCTGGAGCCCTCGTTCTCGCCCTATCTCGTATACGGTCTGGTGCTGCTGGCCGCACTGCTGCACGCCAGCTGGAACGCGCTGGTCAAGTCGGGCGGCGACAAGCTGGCGGTGCAGACGCTGGTGATCTTCTTCCATATCCCGCCGGCCCTGCTGTTCCTGCCCTTCGTGCCCTTTCCCACGCCGCTCGCCTGGCTCTGCATCGCGGGCTCGACCCTGGTGCATACGCTCTATTACGCCGCGCTGGTCGGCGCCTACCGGGTCGGCGACCTCAGTCAGGTCTATCCCATCGCGCGCGGCTCCGCGCCCCTCCTGGTGGCCCTGGGCGCCTTTATGATCCTGGGCGAGACGCTGTCCCCGCTCGAGAGCATCGGCCTCCTGATCCTCTCGGCGGGCCTGATCTCGCTCGCCTGGCGGCGGCGGTCGGGCGGCGAGCGGGAAGCCTTCAAGGCGGGCAGCAGCCCGGTGCTGCTGGCGCTCGCGACCGGGTTCACGATCGGCGGCTATTCGCTGATCGACGGGATCGGCGGGCGGGCCGCCGAGACGGTGTTTTCCTATATCGTCTGGCTTTTCATCCTGGAGCCGCTGCCGCTGGTCTTCTTCGCGCTCAGCCGCCGGGGCTGGTCGCTGGCGCCCTTTCGTCCGTACTGGAAGCGCGGGCTGATCGGCGGGATCATCTCCGGGGTCGCCTACGGCATCGTCATCTGGGCCATGAGCGTGGCGCCGCTGGCCCATGTGATCGCCCTGCGCGAAACCTCCGTGGTGCTGGCCGCGGCCATCGGCATGCTCTTCCTCGGCGAAGGCTTCGGCCCCCTCCGCCTCGCCGCCGCCCTCCTGGTCGCCTGCGGGGCGGTGTTGCTCAGGGTTGGGGGCAGCTAGGGATTGGAGGCAGCTCGGATCACCGCCCCTCGCGCTTGAAGGTCCACTTGATGGTGGTGTCGCGGCCGTCGAGGGGGGCGGTGACGACGATCTGTTCGGAGCGGCGCACCTCGGGAAAGCCGCCGAAGTAGATGCTGGGCTCCAGGCTCAACGCGCCGCCGGTCTGGTGGAAGCGCCAGCCGCCGCCACGCTTCAGGCGCAGCAGGAGCGAGCCGCCCTGCGAGAGGTTGGCGCCGACTTCCGGGTGCAGGTGGAAGCGCAGCGTGACCAGCTTTCCCTCGCCCGCCGCCGCCGTCAGCTTTTCCGGATCGACCACCTCCAGGCGGTCCTCGCCGCGCAGGTCCTCCCCGCCCGCCGCCAGGAACAGGCGGCGGTGGTGGATCAGGCCATAGCGCTCGCGGTAGCCGTCGTGGGAAAGCTGGAGCCAGACGTTGCCCTCCTGCTCCTCGCGGCGGCAGCGCACGTCACCGGCGCGCTTGCCGAGCCCGCCCTCGGCCAGGAGCTGGGAGGAGTTGCGGCCATCGAAACAGAGCGTGGAGTGCGCCGCCGTGCCGCGCAGCAGGCTGCGCCAGCGCTCGCTGAAGGGATGGCTGCCGCAGTTGACGATCATGCGCTCGCGCCCGACCGACATCTCGAAGGAGAGCGTACCGGCGTGGGCCGCGCCGTCGAGCCCGGCGGGCGGGGGCCGTCCGCTGTCGGCCACCAGCACGCTGCGCCCGGCCTGGAGCCGCTGAAAGCCCGCCTGGGGCGCCGCGTAGAAGGGCCGCGAGCGCCCGCCCGCGCGTTGCAGCAGCAGGTCGAGGTACCAGGCCGGGCCCTCCAACCCGCCGTTGAAGAGCGGCAGGCCGCCGTCGCCGTGGCGCAGCAGCCGCAGGAAGGGGCCCATGCGCTCGATCGCCAGGGTCAGCTCGGCGGGCGGCTCCTCCCCGGCGGCGTGGAACAGGGCGCGCAGGTCGATCAGATCGCGCAGCACCGCCACCTGGGCGAAGGGGTCGCGCTCGGCCTGCCCGCCGTCCAGCAGCACCTGACGCTCCAGTTCCTCCTCCAGAAGCGCGCGGGCGCGCGGCAGCAAGGTCTCCCCGCCCGGCAGGGAGAGCGCCGCGAAGCTGAGACCCTTGATCGCGGCCAGCAGGTCGGAGCCGGTGAGCCCCGCGGGCAGCACCTTGGCGAGGTGCCGCGCCTGACGGCCCAGCGAATCGATTAGGGCGGCCTGGAAGGGCGGCTCGGCATTGGCGGCGTAGTATTCGAAGTGACCCAGGATGTTGGCCAGCCGCCGCCCCAGCACCTGAGGCGCCCAGGCGAGCCCGTCCCAGCCGCGCGCGTAGTTCGCCAGCCAGAGCGCGGTCAGATCGCGCGCCTTGCGGCGGGCCTGATCGCCGCCCGCGCTGCGCAGGTCGCGCAGCCAATCGAAAGCGTGCAGCCCCTCCTTCCAGTCGCGCGAGGCCTTGGGCGTGGTCCAGAGCGGCTCCGGGTTCTCCAGGTACTCGCCGGCCAGGAAGTAACCGTCGGTCAGCAGGGCGCGCCCTGACTCCAGGTCGCCCGGCCAGATGTCGCTGTGGCTGAAGATGAGCGCCGTGCCGTGACAGCCGGGAAGCGGCTTGCAGGCGCCGGGCAGGCGCAGGAAGGCGACGCGCAAGCGGTAGCGCAGACGTTGGAAAAGCAGGCGTTTGGGCAGGAAGCGCCAGCGTCCGGGCTCGCGGCCCAGGCGGATATCCGAGGGCTCTAGCGCCTCCGGGCTGTTCAGGTCGGCCGTCTCGGCATCCATCGTCGCCCGTCGTTTCCCTTGCTGGCCGCCTGCGCGGCCTCTCAGCCGCCTTTCAGCGCCTTGATGTTGGCCGCGTATGCCTCCGGCCCGCCGGTGAAGGTGGCGGTCCCGGCCACCAGGACATCGGCGCCCGCCTGGATGGCGAGCGGCGCCGTCTCCAGGTTGATGCCGCCGTCGACCTCCAGGTCGATCTGCCGTCCGCTGGCGTCGATCATCTCCCGCAATCTGGCGATCTTGTCCAGGGCCGAGGGGATGAACTTCTGCCCGCCGAAACCCGGATTGACCGACATCACCAGGACCAGGTCGACCAGATCCATGATGTGCTCGACCGCCGAGACCGGCGTGCCGGGATTGAGCGAGACGCCGGCCTTCTTGCCCAGCGACTTGATGAGCTGGAGCGTGCGGTGAATGTGCGGACCCGCTTCGGGGTGAACCGTGATGATGTCCGCGCCCGCCTTTGCGAAGTCCTCCACGAAGAGGTCGACGGGGGAAATCATCAGGTGGACGTCGAAGGTCTTTTCCGTGTGCGGCCTAAGCGCCTTCACCACGCCGGGTCCGATGGTGAGGTTCGGCACGAAGTGGCCGTCCATCACGTCGATGTGGACATAGTCGCAGCCGCCCGCGTCTATGGCCCGCACCTCCTCGCCCAGCTTGGCGAAGTCGGCGGAGAGGATGGAGGGGGCGATGCGAATGTCCTGCTGCATGGGAGTTCCTTAGCAAGTCCCCGGCGGGGCCTCAATAGCGCAATGGTTAATAGCGGCCGGCGGCTCAGTAGCCAAGGGTGAGCGCGCCGGGACTGCGCGGGTCGGAAGCGCCTGTCAGCCCCTCCTCCGTCTTCAGGATCGACTGGGTCGAGCCCATGGCGTTCTTGACCGCGATCTCATGCCCGCGGGCGCGCAGCAGCGCGAGGGTGTCGGGGCTCATGCCCTCCTCCACCCGCAGCTCGTCGGGCAGCCACTGGTGATGGACGCGCGGCGCGGCCGTCGCCTCGGCGATGTTCATGCCGTGGTCGACCACGTTCAGGATGATCTGAAGCGTGGTGGTGATGATGCGGCTGCCGCCGGGACTGCCCGTCACCAGGAAGGGCTCGCCCTCCTTGAAGACGATGGTGGGCGTCATGGAGGAGAGCGGGCGCTTGCCCGCCTCGATGGCGTTCGCCTCCCCGCCGATCAGGCCGTAGGCGTTGGGAACGCCGGGCTTGGCGGAAAAGTCGTCCATCTCGTTGTTGAGCAGGATGCCGGTGCCCTCGGCCATGATGCCGCTGCCGTAGCTGAAGTTGATGGTGTAGGTGTTGGCGACCGCATTGCCCTTCGCGTCCATGACCGAGAAGTGGGTCGTCTGGTTGCTCTCGTAGGGCGCCGGGTTGCCGGGATTCACTTGGCTGGAGGGCGTGGCGCGGTAGCTGTCGATCTTGGGGCGCAGTTCATCGGCGTAGGCTTTGGAGGTGAGGCCCGAAAGCGGCACCGGCACGAAGTCGCTGTCGCCCAGGTGCAGGCTGCGGTCAGCGTAGGCGAGACGCATGGCCTCGGCCATGATGTGGACCGAGAGCGCCGAGTTGTGGCCCATCTCGGCCAGCGGATAGTCCTCCAGCAGATTGAGTATCTGGATCAGGTGCGCGCCGCCCGAGGAAGGCGGCGGCATGGAGGCGATGTCGTAGCCCCGGTAGCTGCCCTTGACCGGCTCGCGGAAGACGGGGCGGTAGGCTTCCAGATCCTCCAGCGTGATCAGGCCGCCATTGCGCTCCATCTCCTCGGCGATCTTGACCGCGATGGGGCCCTGGTAGAACGCCGAGGGGCCCGCCTCGACGATCAGCCGCAGGCTCCGGGCCAGGTCGGGCTGGCGCAGGATGTCGCCCGGCTCGTAGTAGTCGTCCTCGCCCTTGAAGAAGACCTCGCGCGCCGCCGGGAAAAGGCTGAGGCGGCCTTCCGAGGCCTTCAGGGAGTCCGACAGCGCCTGACTGACCTCGAAGCCCTCCTCGGCCAGGGCGATCGCGGGCTCGATCACCGCGCCGCGCGGCAGGCTGCCGTAGCGCTCCAGCGCGGCCAGCAACCCGGCCACGGTCCCCGGCACGCCGGAGGCGCGGTGGGAAAAGCGCGAGGCGGTGGGATCGACCGCGCCGTCTTCGGCCAGATACATGTCCCGGCTGGCCGCCGCCGGGGCCATCTCCCGGTAGTCGAGCGCCACCGTCTCCCCGGTCTCGGCGTCGTGGATGATCATGAAGCCGCCGCCCCCCAGGTTGCCCGCGCGCGGCAGCGTCACCGCCAGCGCGAAGCCGATGGCGACCGCCGCGTCCACGGCGTTGCCGCCCTGCTGGAGAATCGAGAGCCCGACCTCACTGGCGATGGCCTCCTGCGTTGCGACCATGCCGTTCTGCGCGCGCACCGGATGGAACCGGTCGAGGTAGGAGAGGATCGCCTGTTCCTGCGCCGCTGCAATCTGCGGCAGAAGGAAGAGGGTGAGGACGGCGAAGGCGGCGAAGCGGCGGACCATGGTTGAACTCTCCTGGGGCTTGGGGCCGAGGGCGTGGGGCCAAGCATGGCCGAGGCCGGCGCGACAAGGCAAGCAGCGGCCTGCTAGACTCGCGGGCATGACGAGTCGCGACGGTCTTGAGAAGGAGGAGTCCCTGGAGGCGCTGGCGCCCGGCCACCGGCTGGCGCGCGGCGTGGCGCGCGGCCTGACCGACCTGGGCTGGTCCTGCCTTTTCGAGGTTTCGCTGAAGACCGGCCGGCGAGTCGACGTGATGGCCCTGGACGACAAGGGCCGCATCGCGGTGGTCGAGGTGAAATCCTCTCTGGCCGACTTCAAGGCGGACCAGAAGTGGGAGCAGTACCTGGAGTTCTGCGACCTCTTCTACTTCGCCGTGCCCGCGGACTTTCCCCGCGAGGTCTTGCCCGCCGAACCGGGCCTGATGATCTGCGATGCCTTCCAGGCGGAAATCCTGCGCGAGTCGCCGCTGACACCGCTGGCCGCCGCGCGGCGCAAGGCGCTGACGCTACGCTTCGCGCGGCTGGCCGGGAACCGCCTGCTGACCGCGCTCGACCCGCGCTTCGGCTAGCTTTCCCTCCGCCCGCGCCAAGGGATCAGCGCCGGGACACGCCGCCGGTAGTCGGCATAGGACTCCCCGAAGCGGCGCAAGAGATCGCGCTCTTCGAAGCGGCTGCCGATCACCAGATAAAGGCTTGCCCAAAAGGCCGTCGCCAGCGACAGCTGATCGCGCGCCAGACCCCAGACGAAGAGCAGCAGGCCGAAGTAGATCGGGTGGCGCACGTAGCGGTGCAGGCCGGAGATCACCAGCGGCTCCTCGGCGGCTTGGGTGTGCGGCGGAATCTTCTGCCGGAACTGGGTCAGTCCGCCGAAGCGGCCGAGATCGTAGCTGCGCAAGGCCAGCAGCATGACCGCGAAACCGGCGAGGGCGAGGGCGCTCTGCAGCCAGGAGAGCCAGTCCGGACGCGCGGTGAAATTCCCACCAGCCCCGCCCCGGGCCAGCCAATCCCCGAAGCCGGCGACCGCCAGAATATGCAAGAGCGCAAAGCCATTGTAGGCGAGACGGTAGCCGCCACCGAGGAGCCCGCCGAGGCGCTGCTTGGCGCCTTCGCGCGCAAGCAGCGAGTGCAGCAGTCCGAAGGAGAGCCAGGCCAAGCCATAGAGCAGATGATCGAGCGGCGTCATGCGGGCGAAGGTAGCGCAAGACGCCATTGCAGCGCTGCAATATTGTCGCGCCCGGCCCCAAAGGCCTTATCCTGTTCGTAAGGCACGCTTGCCGCCTCCTTTGAAAGGCCCGAACCATGACCGAGCGCCAACCCGCCGTCTTCGTTTCCCACGGCTCGCCCATGACCATTCTGGAGGACTCACCCGCACGGGATTTCCTCAAGAGTCTCGGCGGCCTGCTGCCAAGGCCCAAGGCGATCCTCGTGGTCTCCGCCCATTGGGAGACGGAAAAGCCCAGCGTCTCCCTGGCGGAGAAGCCCGCGACGATCCACGACTTCCGGGGCTTTCCCGAGGCGCTCTACCAGATGCAATACCCCGCGCCCGGCGCGCCGGCCCTGGCGGAGCGCACGGCGGCTTTGCTGGAGGAGGCCGGCTTCGAGGTGGCGCGCGACCCCGATCGCGGTCTCGATCACGGCGCCTGGATGCCGCTCCTGCTCGGCATGCCTGATGCGGACCTGCCGGTCACCCAACTCTCGATCCAGCCGGACCGCGACCCGGCCTACCACGCCGCCCTGGGCGCGGCGCTGGCGCCTCTGCGCGACGAAGGCGTCCTGATCCTGGCGACCGGCGCGCTCACCCATAACCTGCGCGATCTCGCCTGGGGCGAGGCCAAGGCACCGACCCCGGAATGGCCGCGCGCCTTCGCCAACTGGATGGCTGAAAAGGCCGAGGCCGGGGACCGCGAAGCGCTGCTCGACTACCGCGCCCGCGCGCCCCACGCGGTCCACGCCCACCCCAGCGACGAGCACCTGCTGCCCTTCTATGTCGCGCTGGGCGCCGGGAGTGGCGGCGGCGGCGGTGGCGGCAAGGCGCGGGCGCTGCACCGCTCCTTCACTTACGGAACGCTGGCGATGGACGCCTATGCCTTTGGCTAGGGATGCGGCTCAGGCCACCTCCAGATAACGGCGCGTCGCGCCTTCCAGCACCACAGCGGTGAGCGCGCCGCCGTAGACGGCCCCGGTATCGACGCCGATGCGGTTCGGGCGTTCGACCGGCAGGCGCGAGGGCGTGTGGCCATGGACCACGACCTGCCCGAGTTCATTCGAGTCATTGAGGAAGGGCTCGCGGATCCAGATCAGATCCTCCGGGTCCTGCTTGTCCAGGGGCCTCAGCGGATCGACGCCCGCGTGGACGAAGAGGTAGCCGCCTTCGCGGTGGGTCCGCTGCAATCCTTCCAGGAACCGGCGGTGGCTCTCCGGCAAACGTTCTTCGAGGTCGGCGCGCAGACGGCTCAGCGGACGGTCTGAATCACGCCCGCCCGCCACATCGACGCCATAGCTGGCGAGCGTTTCCTCCCCGCCGTTGATCAGCCAGATGAGCCCGGCGGCGTCTCCCAGCCGCAGGAACTCCAGCATCATGGCCTCGTGGTTGCCGATCAGATGGACGCTCTCGAAGCCCGTCAGCGGCTCGGCGATCAGGTGCTCGATGACCCCGGCGGACTCCGGCCCCCGGTCGACGTAGTCGCCCAGATAGACAACCACAGCCCGCTCCGGCGCGGCCGCCTCGGCGTCCTTTGCGATCGCGGACTCCAGACGGCGCAGCAGGTCGAGCCTGCCGTGGCAGTCGCCGACCGCATAGACCCGCGTGCCGGGCGGCGCGGCGGCGACGCCGGGCGGCGGGTTCCGCGCCTCATCTCTTCGTGCCAGTCGCATGACCTCTCCCTCAGAGGAGCCATCATGGTAGCAGAGAACCGGGAGCGGCTTGTGACGGCTCCGTGGCAATTTTCATAAAGAAAAGATTCGCGCTTAGGCGCGGGGCGCGTACTTGGCAAGAATGCGCTGCAGGGTGCGGCGGTGCATGCGCAGGCGGCGGGCGGTCTCCGACACGTTGTTGCCACACTGCTCGTAGACCCGCTGGATATGCTCCCAGCGGACGCGGTCGGCGCTCATGGGGTTTTCCGGCGGCGGCGGCAGCAGCTCGTCCTCGGTCAGGAGGGCAGCCTCGATCTGGTCGGCGTCAGCGGGCTTGGGCAGGTAGTCCACCGCCCCCACCTTCACGGCGGCGACCGCGGTCGCGATGTTGCCGTAGCCGGTCAGCACCACGACCCGCGCATCCTCCCTGGCGTCGTGCACGGCCTGGACCACGTCCAAGCCGCTGCCGTCGCCCAGGCGCAGATCGACCACTGCATAGTGAGGCGCATCACGGCGCGCCTCTTCGATTCCCGCGGCGACCGAGGAGGCCACGCGCACCTGGAACCCGCGCCGTTCCATGGCCGTCGCCAAGCGCTCGCCGAAACGCTCGTCGTCGTCACAGATCAGCAGGCTTTTCGCGGCAAGCTCCACGGCGGCGGCCTCTTCCCTTTGTGTCCCGTTCATCACCTTGATCTTAACCCGGCAGTTTGGTCCTCGTCTTGCAAATCCAATGTGGCGCGATCCCAGGTGATCTCAACGGTCGCCCCGCCTGCGGGGTGATTCTCGAACAGAAGGCGCGCGCCGCTTCGCGCCAGCAGGGCGTGCGCGATGAAGATACCGAGCCCCATGTGCGGGCTTTCCTGCCGGCCGTCGGGCTCGCCTCGGGCTGCCCGGCGGCGCGATCCCTCGCCCACGTAGGGCTGTCCCAGCTTTTCCAGGCGGGCGGCGTCGAAACCCGGCCCGTCGTCATGCAGCGTCAGGCGCAGCGTTCCGGCATCCCAGGAGAGCGTCGCCTCGACCTTCTCTTGCGCGAACTGAAGGGCGTTCTGGAGCAGCATGCCAAGTCCCTGCACCAGCGCTGGAGAACGGCGCACGCCCGGCTGATCCGCTGCGCTTTCGCCCTCGGGCGGCAGGCAGCGCACCTCAAGCTCCACGCCGTCCCGCAGGTAGGGCTTGGCCGCCAGTTCCACCAGCGCCTCGGCGGGTATCCTGTGGTAGGGCGCGCCGCCGTCCGAGGCCGGATCGGCCACCAGGCGATTGAGAATCTCGCGGCAGCGCGCGCTTTCCTCCTGGAGCAAAGCCAGGTCCTGTTCGAGCGAGTCTTCATCGGGCGCGCCCCGCTCCAGGTCCGGGGCGATCAGGGCGATGGTGGAAAGCGGCGTGCCCAGCTCGTGCGCGGCGGCGGCGGCCAGCGCGCCCACCGCGGACAGGCGCTGCTCGCGCTCCAAGGCCAGCTCCGCCGCACGCAGTGCGTTGGCGAGGGTCTGCGCTTCTGAGGACATGGAATAGACGTAGGCCGCGATGAACACGATCGCGATCACCAGGGACCCCCAGAGGCCCGCCAGATAGAGAGGCTGGATCTCCACGCCGAACTGATGCCAGGGCAAGGGGATGTAGACCAGCGCCAGCAGGCTGACGGCGACCAGCCCCATGGCCGACAGCGCCAGGGTCGCGCTGCGCGACAGGAGCGAAGCGGAGACCGTGATCGGCGCCAGGATCAGGATCGCGAAGGGATTGGTCAGGCCCCCGGTCAGCGACAGCAGCACACCCAGTTGCAGCAGGTCGTAAC
Source organism: Limibacillus sp. (assembly GCA_037379885.1). Lineage (NCBI taxonomy): Bacteria > Pseudomonadati > Pseudomonadota > Alphaproteobacteria > Rhodospirillales > Rhodovibrionaceae > Limibacillus > Limibacillus sp. The sequence goes on along the minus strand of JARRJC010000034.1, from coordinate 5,219 downwards.
CCAGGTAGAGCGCGGCCTCCCGGTCTCCGAGCCAAAGCCCGCTGGGGCGGTAACGCTGGATCAGGAGGTTCAGCAGGGTCGAGACGGCGACCACCAGGAAGGCGGGCAGAAGCGGCAGCGTGATCCCGAAGAGATACTGCCCGGCGAGCAGGCCGCCCGCCTGCCCGACCACCGCGACCCAGCGGATCCGGGTCAGAAGGCGCAGCCGGACTCGGCTGGCGCTGGGCCTGGTCTCCAGAAGGACGCCGCCGCGCGGCGTGAAGCGCGCCATGGGCCCCGTCTTTCTCAGCCGGCCGCCGGGCCGCTGACCCCGGCGTCCTCGAAGCTCGCCATGCCGTTGTGGCAGGCCGCCGCCGCCTTGGCGAGCAGGATGGCGAGCGTCGCACCCGACGCCTCGCCCAGCCGCATGTCCAGATCGAGCAGCGGCTTCTTGCCCAGCGCCTCGCAGAGCTTGGCGTGGGCCTGCTCGGCGGAGCGGTGGGAGACCAGGCAGTGATCGATCGCGCGCGGGTCGAGGGCATGGATCACCGCCGCCGCCGCGGTGCAGGCGAAGCCGTCCAGCAGCACTGGCGTCTTGGCGAGACGCGCCGCCAGGATCGCCCCGGCGATGGCGGCCAGCTCCTGTCCGCCAAGGCAGCGCAGAACCTCCAAGGGATCGCCCTTGGCCGCCGCGTTCGCCTCGAGCGCTGCTGCGACGACGCCGGCCTTGTGGACCAGACGCTGGTCGTCCAGCCCGGTGCCGCGCCCGACCCAGTCCTCGGCCTTGCCGCCGAAGAGCGCCAGGCAAAGCGCCGCCGCGCTGGTGGTGTTGGCGATGCCCATCTCGCCCAGCGCCATGACGTCGAAACCCGCCTCCACGGCCATCATGCCGTAGGCCATGGCGCGCGCGCAGGCCTCCTCGCTCATGGCCGGCCCCTGGGAGATGTCCCCGGTCGGGCTTTCGAGCGCCATTTCGTAGACCCGGAGATCGGCGTCGGCGAGCCCGGCCAGCTGGTTCACCGCCGCGCCGCCGGAAATGAAGTTCCGCACCATCTGCTGGGTGACCTCCGGCGGATAGGCGGAGACGCCCTGCGCCGCCACGCCGTGATTGCCGGCGAAGACCGCGACGCGCGGCCGGTCGAGCGAGGGCTGGGCGCGGCCCTGCCAGGTGGCGAGCCAGACCGCCAGTTCCTCCAGCCGCCCGAGCGAGCCCGCGGGCTTGGTCAGCTGCGCCTGCCGCTCCTCGGCGAGCGCCGCCGCCTCCAGGTCGGGACCCGGCAGCTCGCGCAGAAGCTTGCGGATTTCCTCGAAGCTGACGGGTGATTGGTCGCTGCTCATCGCCTCTGGCCTCTCTCATCGTGACTTGCCGAACCCGGGCGGCAGTGATAACCGCAAAGCCTCCACAACGGCAACGGAATCCCAAGTCCGGGATCAAGGGGCGGGTCACATGGCGTTCGGCGGCATCAAAGAGATCCAGCGCGATCTGACCATCGCGACGATCTTCTTCACGCGCGTGCCGCTGCGCTACCGGGGAGAGATCGGACCCAAGGACCTGAGCCGCGCGCTCCGCTGCCTGCCGTTCGTCGGCCTCGGCATTGGCCTGGCCTCGGCGGGGCTCGCGGCCCTGGCGCTCTGGGCGGGAGCGCCGCCGCTGCTGGCGGCGCTGCTGGCCGTCGGCGGGTCGATCCTCTTGACCGGCTGCTTCCACGAGGACGGCCTGACCGACCTGGCCGACGGCTTCGGCGGCGCGTTCGAGCGGCAGCGCAAGCTGGAGATCATGAAGGACAGCCGCACCGGCACCTATGGGGCGGCGGCCCTGATCCTTTCCATCGCGATCCGCGCAGCGGCCCTGGCCGCCGTCATCGAGGCCGGCGCGCTCTGGGCCGTGCTGCCGGTCGCGCACATCCTGGGCCGCACGGTCATCCCCGGCTTCATGGCGGTGACGCCCCAGGCCAACACCACCGGCCTTGCCTCCTACCACGAGCCGCCGCGCGGCGCGGTGCTCTGGACCGCCTTGGGCGGCGGGGTGCTGCTGACGCTATTGCTGGCCGGTCCCGGCCTGGGGCTCGGGCCCGCCCTCGGGCTGATCCTGGCGGCAGCGGCGGCGGCCCTGGCGCTGCGCTGGCTCGCGCTGAGGCAGATCCAGGGCTACACCGGCGACGTGCTGGGCGCGGCCGAGCAACTGGCGGAGATGGCGGTGCTGAGCGTGGCGGCCATGCTGCACTCCTGATGCCGCGCGGCAAGCCGTCGCGATTGCGGGCGGGCGTCAAAGCCCTTATCTAGCGGGCTGGAGACAAAACCGAGGAGCGGAAAGCTTCATGAGCGAGACTGCGCCCACGACCTGGTGGTGGATCCGCCACGCCCCCGTGACCAGCCACGGCGGGCGCATCTATGGCCAAACGGACCTGCCCGGCGACTGCGGGGAGGAGGGCTACTTCACCGGCCTCGCCCGGATTCTGCCGGAAGGCGCGCTCTGGCTCACCTCCAACCTGCGGCGCACCCGCGACACCGCCGAGGCGGTGCAGCGCCACCGCAACCCGGGCGGCGAGCCGCTGGAGCCCGTGGCCGCCTTCGCCGAGCAGCACTTCGGCGAGTGGCAGGGCCTGCGCTATGAGGAACTTTCGACCCGGGCGGGGCCGGAGGGGCACCGCTTCTGGCTGGCCCCCGCCGAGACGCGGCCCAAGGGCGGCGAGTCCTTCATCGACCTGATGGAGCGCGTGCATCCCGCGATCCGCGAGATATCGCTGGCGCGGCGGGGCGAGGACATCGTCGCCTTCGCCCACGGCGGCACCATCCGCGCCGCTCTCGCCCTGGCGCTCGACCTCTCGCCGGAGCGCGCGCTGGGCTTTTCCATCGACAACTGCTCGGTGACCCGCATCCAGCACTGGCCCGAAGGCGGCCACGGGCCGGAGGCCTGGCGCGTCGTGACGGTCAACCTGGACCCCAGGCCCCACGCCGCCCAAAGCTAAAGGAGGCCGCCCGATGCCGCAGAACCCCATGATCCGCGCCCTGGTGATCTTCCTGATCGGCCTGCTGATCCTGCTGCTGGGCCTCGCGGGCTGGCTCTACATGCAGCCGCGCGGACAACTGGACGGCGGCTCCTTCGACAGCTCGACCGCCGGGCAGGAAAGCAGCCTGGGCGTCGACTACAGCCTGACCAGCCAGGACGGCTCCACGGTATCGCGCAGCGACTTCGCAGGCTCCTTCCGGCTCTATTATTTCGGCTACACCTTCTGCCCGGACGTCTGTCCCACCAGCCTGGCGGTCATGGGTCAGGCGATGAGCCGTCTGGAGCGCCAGGACCCCGAGGCGGCGGCGCGCATCCAACCGCTCTTCATCACCATCGATCCCGAGCGGGACACGCCGGAAGTCCTCGCCGACTACGTGGTGCACTTCCACCCGCGCCTGATCGGCCTGACCGGCTCGCCGGAGGAGATCGCCGCCGTCGCCAAGGGCTTTCGCGTCTTCGCGAAGAAGGGCGACGAGCGGGGCGAGAACGACTACCTGATGGACCACACCAGCGCCTTCATCCTGATGGACCCGGAGGGTAACTTCGTACGGCTCTTCACCCACGGCACGCCGCCGGAGGAGATCGCGGCCGCGCTCGCCAAGATCGCGGGCTAAACGAGGGCGCGCAAGCTTCGGATAGAGCGCGCCGGGGGCTTTCGGCTAACACCGTTGTTGAGCGATAGTGATCGACAACGCCGGAGCCCAGGAAACCATGACCGCCACCATGACAAAACCCGAACCCGCCCTTGAGGCCGTGAAGGCCGCCTGCCTGTTCCTCGACAGCCGATTGGAGGAAGGCGCCACGCTGGCCGAAACGGCCGAGGCCGCCGGGCTCTCGCCCTGGCACCTGCAACGCCTCTTCAAGAAGCACCTCGGCATCTCCCCGCGCGAGTACCTGGACGCCAAGCGCGGCGAACGGCTGCGCGCCGAACTGCGTCTGGGCGAGGGCGTGGCCAGCGCCACCTACGGCGCGGGCTTCGGCTCCTCCAGCCGGGTCTACGAGCGCGCGGCGCGCCAGCTCGGCATGACCCCCGCCTCCTACGCCAAGGGCGGCAAGGGCGCGGAGATCGCCTTCACCCTGGTGGACTCGACCCTCGGCCGCCTGCTGGTCGCCGCCACCGCCAAGGGCGTCTGCTTCGTCGCCCTGGGGGAGGACGCGCCGCTGGAGCGCGAACTGCGCGCAGAGTTTCCGCAGGCCCGGGTCATCCAGAGGGACGACGCGCTGCTCGCCCCCGCGGTCGAGGACATCCTCGATTACCTCTCCGGCCAGGCGCCGCACCTGGAGCTGCCGCTCGACATCCGCATGACCGCCTTCCAGCGCCGGGTCTGGCAGGAACTGCTGGCGATCCCGCCGGGCGAGACCCGCAGCTACCGGCAGATCGCCGAGGCGCTGGGCCAGCCTCAGGGACAGCGCGCGGTCGGCACGGCCTGCGGCTCCAACCCGGTCTCGCTGCTGATCCCCTGCCACCGGGCGCTGCGTTCGGACGGCGGCCTGGGCGGCTACCGCTGGGGCCTGCCGCGCAAGGAAGCGCTGCTCGCGCTCGAAAAGCAGTTGGCGGGGAAAGCCTGACGCGCTTGCCGAGACGACCTGCTTGCCGAGACTCTGGCGCGCGCTCTAAAAGATAAGGCATGTGGGGTCAGCCAGACTTACCGGAAACGCTGGAGATCGAGGGGCGCAGCTTGCCCTTGAAGGTCAAGCGCAACAGCCGCGCGCGCCGCGTCATCCTGCGCCTGGACGCCGCCGAGGGCGCGGCGGCCCTGACCTTGCCGCCGGGTTTCTCCAACCGGGAGGCGCTGGCCTTCCTCGAGAAGAACCGGGGCTGGCTGGCCGAACGGCTGAAGCGCCTGCCCCGGCGCATCGCCTTCGAGCCGGGCGGCAGCCTTCCCATCCTGGGCGTCACGCACGAGATCGTCTCGCTGCCCGAAGCGCGGCGCGGCGTCTGGCGGGAGGCCGGGCGCCTCTACGTCTCCGGCAGGCCCGAACACCTGCCCCGGCGTGTCGCCGACTACCTGAAGGCCGAGGCCAAGAGCGAGCTGGTCTGGCGGGCCCGGGAGATGGCCGCGCGGCTGGAGCGCAAGGTGACCCGCGTCACGGTGCGCGACACCAGAAGCCGCTGGGGGTCCTGCACCCACCAGGTGCGCGACCTCGTGGGCGACCAGATAGTCGAGGATCTCTTCGGGCGCCAGGATCAGACGCCAGGAGAAGGAGAGCGCGCCCTGATGGGTGCAGG
>JARRJC010000033.1 GCA_037379885.1 Limibacillus sp. | reverse complement strand
TCGGTCGAGGTTGCGTAGGAGATCCGGAAATAGGGCGAAAGGCCGAAGGCTTCGCCCTGCACGGCGGCGACGCCCACGGACTCCAGCAGATAGGTCACGAAGTCGCCGTCGGAGGAAAGGGTCTTGCCCTCCGGGGTCTTCTTGCCGATCACCCCCGCGCAGGAGGGATAGACGTAAAAGGCGCCCTCGGGCTTCAAGCAGGTGAGGCCGGGGCAGTCGTTCAGCATCTTCACGACCATGTCGCGGCGGCTCTTGAAGAGCTTGTTGTTCTCCGGGATGAAGTCCTGCGGACCGTTCAGCGCCTCAACCGCCGCCGCCTGACTGATCGAGGAGGGGTTGGAGGTGGACTGCGACTGGATCTTCGCCATGGCCTTGATCAGGGGCTGCGGGCCGCCCGCGTAGCCGATGCGCCAGCCGGTCATGGCGTAGGCCTTGGAGACGCCGTTGACGGTCAGCGTGCGGTCATAGAGCGCGGGCTCCACTTCCGCCGGGGTGCAGAACACGAAGTTGTCGTAGACCAGATGCTCGTACATGTCGTCGGTCATGACCCAGACGTGCTCGTGCTTCTTCAAGACGTCGGTCAGCGCCTTCATCTCGTCGCGGGTGTAGGCGGCGCCCGTCGGGTTGGAGGGCGAGTTCATGATCAGCCACTTGGTCTTGGGCGTGATCGCCGCCTCCAGGTCCTTGGGCTGCAGCTTGAAGCCATGCTTTTCCGAGCAGGGCACCGCGACCGGCTCACCGCCCGCCAGCAGCACCATGTCGGGATAGGAAACCCAGAAGGGCGCCGGGATCAGCACCTCGTCGCCCTCGTCCAGCGTCGCCATCAGGGCGTTGTAGAGCACCTGCTTGCCGCCGGTGCCCACGGTGATCTGGGCGCGGCTGTAGTCCAGGTTGTTCTCGCGCTTGAACTTGGCCGCGATGGCGTCCTTCAGTTCGGGAATGCCGTCCACGGCGGTGTACTTGGTCTTGCCGGCCTTGATGGCGGCGATCGCGGCGTCCTTCACGTTGTCGGGCGTATCGAAGTCGGGCTCGCCCGCCCCCAGGCCGATCACGTCGCGGCCCTCGGCCTTCAACTCGGCGGCCTTCGTGGTGACGGCGATGGTCGGCGAGGGTTTGATGCGCTCAAGGCGCGACGCGAGGATCGACATGATTCTGGTCCTTAATGCTGAAAAGGCTTGGCAGTGGCGCTGCCTGTCGTTGAAAGCTAACCAAGCCCCCAGGGCCTAGCAACCGCCTTTCGCCGCCGCTGCCCCAAGTTTGCCCCAAAGAGTCCCGCTATCGCCACGCTTCCGGCAGCCAAAGGCCGGATTGCCGGGCTTTTCTCGACCCTGCCGCCAAGGCTTATCGCATCAACCGGCAGGGGAGCTGAAGACGATGCACAACCTTACAGTCACGACACCCGCCTTCGGGCTGCTCGCCCGGCGGGGCCTCTTCGAGCGCTACAGCCTCATCACGCGCTTCTTGACCCTTTTCGGGCTTTTGCTCTTGCTGCTGGTCGTCCTGCTGCTGGACCCGGGCGGTCTCGCGGCCAGGGCCAGCGAGACCGCGCCGCCCTCGGGCCTCTTCTTCCACGGCGATGACCCCTCGCAGGGCTATGCGGCCCCGCTGCTGAACAGCGACGTGGTGATCGACCTGGAAGGGCCGATCGCCCGCGTGAAGGTGCGCCAGACCTTCGAGAACCCCAGCGATCAATGGCTGGAGGGCGTCTACGTCTTTCCGCTGCCCGAAGGCTCGGCGGTGGACCGTCTGACGCTCCTGGTCGGCGAACGCCGCATCGAAGGCAAGATCCTGCCCAAGGAGGAGGCCCAGCGGGTCTATGAACAGGCCGCCGCCGAGGGCCGCAAGGCAAGCCTGCTCTCCGCCGAGCGCGCCAACGTCTTCGCCACCGCCGTCGCCAACATCGCACCGGGCGAGAAGATCGCCGTGGAGATCGGCTATCAGGACCGCGCCGACTATTCCGACGGGACCTACAGCTACCGCTTCCCGATGGTCGTGGCCCCGCGCTACACGCCCGGCGGCTCCGGCAGCCCAGGTCTGGTGGCCGTTCCCGTTCAGCCGCGCGAGGGCGACCTCTTCGGGCCGGTCAGCCGGGACGACAGCCCTGCGGGCAACAGCCTCAGCCTCCTGGTGCGCCTCAACGCCGGCCTGCCGCTGGCCAATGTCGAGAGCCTCTATCACGATGCGCTGATCGATAGCGATGGAGAGGGACGGCGGGTCATCACGCTCGCCGCCGGCAGCGTGCCGCCGAACAAGGACTTCGTGCTGACCTGGCGCCCGCTACCCTCGGCCCAGCCGCAGACCGCGCTCTTCGCGGAGGAACTGAACGGCGACCTCTACCTGAACGCCGACATCCTGCCGCCCCTGCTGCCGAATCCGGGCCGCAGCGAGCTGCCGCGCGACATGATCCTGATCGTGGACACCTCCGGCTCCATGTCCGGCCCCTCCATCGTGCAGGCGCGGGCCGCGCTACACGCGGCGCTGGACCGGCTGGCGCCGCAGGACCGCTTCAACCTGATCCGCTTTTCCAGCGATTTCGGCCAGCTCTGGCGCTCTGCTCAGCCCGCCACGCCCGAGAACCTGAGCTTCGCCCGCCGCGCGGTCGATTCCCTGGAAGCCGAGGGCGGCACCGAGATGCGCCCGGCCCTGCAGGCGGCGCTGCGCGACCGCCCGGCGCGCGGACGCCTGCGTCAGATCGTCTTCATCACCGACGGCGCGGTCAGCAACGAGGCCGAGCTCTTCCGGGTGATCGCCGAACGCCTGGGGGACAACCGCCTCTTCACCGTCGGCATCGGCGCAGCGCCCAACGGCTACTTCATGCGCAAGGCCGCCGAGGCGGGCCGCGGCTCCTTCACCTGGATCGGCAAGGTCGAGGAGGTGGAGACGCAGATGACCGCTCTGCTCGACCGTCTGGCGCGCCCGGCGATGACCGACCTGGCCCTCTCTCTGCCGCAAGAGCTGGCCGACGGCCTGGAGCACTACCCCGCCGTCCTACCCGATCTCTATTCGGGTCAGCCCCTGCGCGTCACGCTGAGGCTGCCGGGCAAGAGCCTTGCGGATCTGGAGGGAACCTTCCGGCTCTCGGGCCGCTACGGCGCGGAGGACTGGCAGGCCGAGGTCCCGCTGTCGGACCTGCGCAGCGGCAAGGGCATCGCCACCCTCTGGGCCCGCGACAAGGTCACCGACATCCTGGACAGCGCCTACAGCGGCAAGGGTCCGGCCGATCACCAAGCGATTCGCAGCGCCGCGACGGAGGTCGCGCTCGCCTTCCAGCTGGTGACGCCCTTCACCTCCCTGGTCGCGGTGGACGAGAGCGAGATCGCCCGGCCGGACGACGAGGGCCTCGTGAGCGGTGAGATCGAGCGTCCGCTGCCCGAGGGCATGGACCCCAACAAGGTGTTCGGCGCCGACCCCTCGCTGATCGAGCAGGACGCGAAAGCCGCCCCTGCCACGCCTGCCGCCGCGCCCTCTCTGGACCGCGCGGCCTTCGAAAAGCTGGCCATGGAGCCGGTCGCGCTTCCCGCCGCCGCGCGCTCAGCCGCCCAGCAGACCCTGGGCCTGCCGCAGACCGCCAGCCCGGCGCTGCTGCAAGCCCTCGCAGGCTTTCTCCTGATCGCCGCTTCCGGGGTCATGCTCCTGTTGCTCCGCCGCCGGAGCGCCGTAGCAGGGGAAGCCTGAGGATGAACCCGCCGCGGCCTCCGGCCCTTGCGCAGCCGCTCTCCCCGCGGCGGGTTCTCCTCGGCGTCACCGCCGCCCTGTTGCTGGGCCTCGGCGTCTGGCAGCTGGGCGGCGCTGGCTGGCTGACGGCCAAGGCCTGGCTGTCTCAGGTCTTGATCGCCCAAGCCTGGGGCGATGTGGTGAAGGGCGGCGAGGCCCGCCCGCCCTGGCCCTGGGCCGACACGCATCCGGTCGCCAAGCTGGAGGCGCCTGCGCTGGGCGTCACCCGCTACGTTCTGGCCGACACCGGCGGCACCTCGCTTGCTTTCGGACCCGGATTGATCCCCGGCAGCGCCAAACCGGGGAGCGCCGAGCGAGGCGGGCAGGGCCACAGCGTCATCGCCGGGCACCGCGACAGCCACTTCGCCTTTCTGGAGGACCTGGAGGCCGGGCAGCCGCTGATCCTTCAAGGGCCGGACGGAAGGGCGCTTCACTATCGGGTAAAGGACGGGCGCGTGGTGGATCTGCGCGAAGGCGCCTTCACCTTCGATCCCACGCGCCGGGCCGTCACGCTTGTCACCTGCTGGCCCTTCGGCGCGCTCGACCCGGCCACACCCTACCGCTATCTCGTCACGGCAGAGGCAATCGACTGAGGCGATCGACTGAGGCGATTGACTAAGGCGATCGACTAAAGCGGCGTTTCCTTTCGGCCCCCGGCTGCCTACATTTAGGGCCATGCAGGAAAGCGCCCTCATCCAGACCGACTTGACCCCCGCCACCATCGAGCGCTCGGACTCCCAGCCGCTGAAGGTGGTCTCCAACTACGAGCCCGCGGGCGATCAGCCGACCGCGATCAAGGAGCTGACCGGGGGCCTGAACCAAGGCGAGCGCGATCAGGTGCTGCTGGGCGTCACCGGGTCGGGCAAGACCTTCACCATGGCCCAGACCATCTCGATCCTGAACCGCCCGACCCTGATCCTGGCGCCCAACAAGACCCTGGCCGCCCAGCTCTACGCGGAGATGAAGGGCTTCTTCCCGGAAAACGCGGTGGAGTACTTCGTTTCCTACTACGACTACTACCAGCCGGAGGCCTACGTCCCCCGCTCGGACACCTATATCGAGAAGGAATCCTCGATCAACGAGCAGATCGACCGCATGCGCCACTCGGCGACGCGCGCGCTGTTCGAGCGCAAGGACGTGGTGATCGTGGCCTCGGTCTCCTGCATCTATGGCATCGGCTCGCCGGAGACCTACTCCAAGATGGTGGTCGACCTGAAGGCCGGGCAGACCATCGAACCCAAGCAGATCATGAAGGCTCTGGTCGAGCTTCAGTACAAGCGCAACGACATCAACTTCGCGCGCGGCTCCTTCCGGGTGCGGGGCGACACGCTGGAGATCTTCCCGGCCCACTACGAGGACCGCGCCTGGCGGCTTTCCTTCTTCGGCGACGAGATCGAGGCGATCCACGAGTTCGATCCCCTGACCGGTGAGAAGAGCGACCTTCTGGAGAAGATCCGGGTCTACGCCAACAGCCACTACGTGACGCCGCGCCCGACGCTTCAGCAGGCATCCAAGCTGATCAAGGAGGAGTTGAAGCAGCGGCTCGAAGAACTGCGCAGCGCCGGCAGGCTGCTGGAGGCCGAGCGCCTGGAGCAGCGCACCAGCTTCGATCTTGAGATGATCGAGGCGACCGGCTCCTGCGCGGGGATCGAGAACTACTCCCGCTTCCTGACCGGCCGGGCGCCGGGCGAACCGCCGCCGACCCTCTTTGAGTACCTGCCCGAGGACGCGCTGCTCTTCGTCGACGAGAGTCACGTCACAATCGGCCAGTTGAACGGCATGTATCGGGGCGACTACGCGCGCAAGTCGACCCTGGCCGAGTACGGCTTCCGCCTGCCCTCCTGCATCGACAACCGCCCGCTAAAGTTCGAGGAGTGGGAGGCCATGCGCCCCCAGACGATCTACGTCTCCGCGACGCCGGGGAAGTGGGAGATGGCGCAGACCGGCGGCGTCTTCACCGAGCAGGTGATCCGCCCGACCGGCCTGATCGACCCGGTCTGCGAGGTGCGCCCGACCGAGACCCAGGTGGACGACGTGATCGCCGAGTGCCGCGACACGGTCGCCAAGGGCTACCGGGTGCTGGTCACCACGCTGACCAAGCGCATGGCCGAGGACCTGACCGAGTACATGCACGAGGCGGGCCTGAAGGTGCGCTACATCCACTCCGACGTGGACACGCTGGAGCGCATCGAGATCATCCGCGACCTGCGGCTGGGCGTCTTCGACGTGCTGGTGGGCATCAACCTGCTGCGCGAGGGGCTGGACATTCCCGAGTGTGGTCTGGTGGCCATCCTGGACGCGGACAAGGAGGGTTACCTGCGCTCCACAACCTCGCTCATCCAGACCATCGGCCGGGCGGCGCGCAACGTGGACGGGCGCGTGATCCTCTATGCCGACGTCATGACGGACAGCCTGACGGCGGCCCTTGATGAGACCGAACGCCGGCGCGAGAAGCAAAAGGCCTTCAACGCCGAGCACGGCATCACGCCGGAGACCATCCGCAAGGAAATCTCCAACATCCTGCAATCGGTCTACGAGAAGGATCACCTGACGGTCGAGACCGGCGCGGAGGCGGGCAGCCTCGTCGGCCACAACCTCAAGGTCCATATCGAGGACCTGGAAAAGCGCATGCGCGAGGCCGCGTCGAACCTGGAGTTCGAAGAGGCGGCCCGACTGCGGGACGAGATCAAGCGCCTGGAGAACGAGGAGCTGGGCGTCGCGGAATCACGCGGCAACTTCAGCTTCGCCGACCGCGTCGCCAAGGCCGAGGCCCGCGCCAAGTCCCAAGGGAGAGGCAAAGGCGGCGCCTCGGGCAAGCCAAAGGGCCGCAAGCGCCGCTGAAGCCACCAGAGCGCCTTGCAGGCTGCCGTTCACCCGCGTATGCAACGGCTACGAATCGCCGTATGGTTTTCCGGAAAATCAACTCAAGATAAAAGCGCCAACTCCGGGAGACCTTTCGCGACAATGGCCTCGCTCACCAGCGAAGAGACCGAACGCCCGCCCGGCCTGCCGGACCGGCCAGGCGTTTTCGATCGTCTAGGGCCGCGCCTGGCGGTCCTGCTGGCGGTCGCCCTCGTGGTGTTTCTCAGGGTGCCCGAAATTCTGCTGGAAGGCCGGTTCTGGGCCGAGGGCGGCACGGTCTACTTCCAGGCCGCCGTCCATAATCCTTGGGCGGAGACCTTCTTCGGCCCCTTCGGCGGCTACTACAGCCTGTTGAACCGGCTGGGGGCCGAGGCCGCCACCTGGGTGCCTCTGGAGGCCGCGCCGCTGGTCACCGGATACCTCTCTTTTGCGGCCTTGCTGCTTCCCTCCCTCATGATCCTCTTCCTGCCCAACAGGCTTGGGATCCTTGGGTGGAGGCGCTGTCTTCTGGGGGCGTTGATCGCGTTCCCGACCATGGGTGCGGAGGTCTGGCTGAATCTGGTGAACAACCAGTTCTGGCTGGGCGTGGCGGCGGGCTTGGTGCTGATGATCGACACCCGCGAACGCTGGACGATTTGGTTCCTCGCGCCTGTGCTGGTGATCGCGGTGCTGACGGGGCCGGTTGCGACCTTCCTGTTGCCCTTCTTCCTGCTGATGGCCGTGATCGAGAAAGACCGGACCTTCATCCGACTGACCCTGATCGTCTGCGCCGGCGCTCTTCTCCAAGGCTTTTTGATGTTCGACACCATCTCCGGCGACCACCCGCGCACGGGGCTGGCGCAGCTCCCCGCCCAAGTCTTCGCCGGACAGATGAAGCTCTTCCTATACCCCTTCCTCGCAGAGCACGCTGCGGCGGTTTTCGATGCAGCTAAAAGGGCCGACATCGCGCTTCTCGGTGCGGCGCTTGCGGCTTCGCTTGCGATCGCGGCCTTCTGCTTCTGGCACGCCTTGTCGCTTCCACGGCCCCAAGGCCTGTTGTTGTTCGCAAGCATCTTTGTGGTCAGCGGCCTAAGTCTCGTGGGGTCCATTGGGTTCCCCCTGGATGACTGGAGCGTCTTTTTGCATGTCATCTCCGGCGGGCGCTACTTCCTCTACGGCAATCTGATCCTGCTCGTCCTGCTCATGGCGCCCAGCCTGGGCAAAGGGTCCAGGGTGAAGAACCTGGCGGCGCTGGTTCTGGTCGCCCTCTTCATCAACAGCGCGCAGTGGAGCTACTTTCATGCACGCTGGGCAGGTCCCTCCTGGCCGGACGAGGTCGAGGCCTGGCGTCAGGACCCGGAGCGGCCTATCCGCATCTGGCCGAAAGGCTGGGTGCTGGAACTGGACCCCGAAAAGGTCCGCTAAAGCGTCAGCCAGCCCTCGAACACCGGGACGGCGCCGCCGCCGACATGGGTGGCCACCACCGTGCCGTTCTTCTTGTCCGCTTCGGCCAGCAAGAGGCTTGGTCGCCCCATCTCGATCCCCTGGCCGATGCGATAGTGAAAGCTTCCCTCTTTCGCCATCTCCTGACTGGCGTTGACGCCGGCCAGGACCACCGCCGCGGAGCCGGTGGCCGGGTCCTCGATCTGCGCCAGGCCGCGCGACAGCATCCGTGTCCTGACGTCATGGCCGCCGCTGTCCGGTTCCCGGCAGTAGAGCGAGATGCCCAAGGGGAAGTCCTCGATCCCCTCCGCCGCGTCCAGATTGGGCTTCAACGCGCCCAGCGCCTGGAGGGACGTCAGCTCGGCGACCAGGAAGACCGCGCCGCAACTCGCGACCAGGGGCGGATGCCGCTCCGTCAGGACATCCTTCTCCGGCAGGCCGACGAGTTCCGCCACCAGGGCCGGATCCTGCTCGCCCTGCACCGTGAAGTCCTGGGGCGAGGTGAGGCGCGCGGCACCCCCCGCCGCCGTGATCTCGACCGTCAGCGGCACCAGCCCCGCGACCTCCTCGAAGCGGGCCTTAAGCCCGCCCCCGGACCCAACCCTCAAGCGCCCCTGCAAGGCCAGGGCGACGGCGGTTCCGACGTTGGGGTGGCCCGCGAACGGCATCTCGTAGGTCGGCGTGAAGATACGCACCTGGGCGTCGTTCTCCAGGCTGTCCGGACGGCAGACGAAGGTCGTCTCCGAATAGCCGAACTCGCGCGCGATGGTCAGCATCTGCTCGCTCGTCAGGCCGTCGGCGTCAAACACCACGGCGAGCGGGTTGCCGCCGAAACGCTGATCGGTGAATACGTCGAGCGTCATGTAGGGAAGCCGCATGGCCGTTCGTTTCCTTCTTGCTGGGAGAGCTCAGAGCGGCAGGCTGATGCGCACGCGCAAGCCCCCGCCGGGCGCATCCTCCAGCCGCAGTTCGCCGCCCAGGCCGCGCACGGCGTCCCGGGCGATGGTAAGGCCGAGGCCCGTGCCGCCGGTCTCGGGGTTGCGCGAGGAGTCGAGCCTGAAGAAGGGCTTGAAGACATCTTCGCGCTGATCGGCGGGCACGCCCGGTCCGTCGTCGTCGATGGTGACCAGGGCGCGTCGCTCCTGCTCGGCCACGCGCACCATGATGTTGTCGCCATGGCGCAGCGCGTTGCCAATGACGTTCTGCAGGCAGCGGCGCAGGGAGTTCCGCCTGAGCGGCAGCGTGATCTCCTCCTCGATGTGCAGATCGACGGTCTTGCCGTCCTTCGCGGCGGCCTCGCGGCGCGCCTGTTCGACCACCTCCGTGACCAGCTTGCCCAGCGGCGTGGCGCGCACGCTTTCGCCGCCCTCGCCGCGCGCGAAGGCCAGATAGCCCTCGATCATGCGCTCCATCTCCAGGGTGTCCGACTTCAACTCTTCCACCTCCGGCCCGTCGCCCATCAGCGCGAGACTGAGCTTCATGCGGGTGAGCGGCGTGCGCAGGTCATGGCTGACCCCGGCCAGCATCTCGGTGCGCTGGCGGATCTGCCGCTTGATACGCTCGCGCATCTGGATGAAGGCGCCGGCGGCCTGGCGAACCTCGGTCGCGCCTTCCGGCTTGAAGCCCGGCGTGTCGCGGCCCTTGCCGAAGCGCTCGGCGGCAGCGGCAAGGCGGCGGATCGGGCGCACCTGATTGCGCAGCACCTGATTGCGCATGAAGACCATGGCGACGGCGAAGAGCACGATGGAGGAGCCCACCATCCAGCCGACGAAGATCGCAGAGGAGGAACTGAAAAGCCTGTGCCGCGCGATCTGTACCCGCAGCACGCCGTCCAGCATCTGGACGTAGACCACCACGTCGCGCGCGACCTCTTCGGTGTTCATGGTGAAGTTGAAGGTGACGCGCTGGCGCAGCGCCTGGCGCATCTTGTCGGTCAGGTAGGAATTGCGCGGCACGTTGTCCGGCGGCAGCGTCTCGTGCTCGCGGAAGGAAAGATCGAAATTGAAGAAGCTTTCGTGCAGCTCCATCGTCTCCGCGCGCTCGTCGGCCCCTTCGCTGCGCAGCATCTGCTCGGTGATCAAGGCCACCTCGCTGGCGAGCGCGCGCGCCAGATTGTCAGTGATGTGGTCGTAGTGGCGGTCGTAGAAGATCGCCGCGGTGATGATCTGCACCAGGATCAGGGGCGAGACCATGATCAGCATGGCGCGCCCCATGAGGCTGCGCGGCAGATAGCGCTTCAGGACCGGCGCGATGCCGAAGGGGTCGCGCCAATCGATCTTCCGCAAGAGGCGGCGCAGCGGCGAAAGGGCGCCGCCCGTCTCCGCTTGGGTCCCGGCGGCGTCCTCGTCGGCCTGCTTGGCCCGGGTCTGGTCGCTCACGCTGGTCATGCCGCTCCGCTCTGCTGGAGGGACCTCTCACTTATCGGGAGGCCACCCTTCAATCCGGCATCAGGATATAGCCTATGCCCCGCGCCGTCTGTAGGTAGCGCGGATATTTGGGATTCTCCTCGATCTTCTTGCGCAGCCGCGTGATCTGAACGTCGACGGTGCGAACGCTGGCGCTGGCGCCCGTCTTCTCGCCCAGCCGGTCCCGGCTGACCGCCACGCCGGCCTGTTCGGCCAAGGCCTTCAGAAGGGTCGCCTCCGCCGAGGTCAGGTAGACGTGCTTTTCTCCGCGGCGCAACTCTGAACGCGCGAGATCGAAGCTGAACTCGCCGAAGGTCACTTCTCCCGGCGGCTGGGTTTCAGCCACGGCGGCCAGACGCCGCAGGACCGCCTTGATGCGCAGGACCAGCTCGCGCGGCTCGAAGGGCTTGGAGAGATAGTCGTCGGCGCCGTGCTCCAGCCCCTCGATGCGGTCCGCCACGTCGTCGCGGGCGGTCAAGAGCAGGATCGGCACCTCGCTGACCTCGCGCAGGCTGCTGGTGAGGGCGAGACCGTCCTCGCCGGGCATCATGATGTCCAGGACCAGAAGGTCGAAGGCGAGCGAGCGCAGCTTGGCGCGCGCCTCCTCCGCGTTGGCCGCCGTGGTGACGCGGAAGCCCTGCTCGCTCAGGTACTTCTTCAGGAGGTCGCGCAGGCGGGTGTCGTCGTCGACCACCAGTATGTGCGGTTGTTCCTCCTGCATCGCGGCGCTCAGTCGAGAAAGCGCCGGTTCTGCTCGTCGATGATCCCGAGCAGAACACGCTTGAAGCCGGCCACCGCCTCCGGGCCCGCCTCCCGATAGGCGCGGGCGATGCGCGCCATCTGCCGCTCCGTCAGGTCGCGCTCCAGGGAGCGGCCCTTCTCTGTCAGCGTCAGGAGGCGGCGGCGGCGGTCCTCGCTGTCCTGGCGCTGCACCACGAAGCCCTCGTCCACCAGTTGGCTGAGCACGCGGGAGAGGGACTGCTTGGTGATCGCCAGGATGCGCAGCAGATCGCTGACCGTGATCCCCGGATTGCGCCCGACGAAATAGATCACCCGGTGGTGCGCCCGCCCGAAGTTGTAGCGCGCAAGGACCCGGTCCGGCTCGCCGGTGAAATCGCGGTAGGCGAAAAACAGAAGCTCGATCGCCTCGCGCAGTTCCTGCTCGCGCAGGAAAAGTGGATTGGGTCCGGTTTTTACGTCAGCCATGTTGACATATTTTCTTCGCGATGTTACTTACAAGCTCAAGCTATCGAAAGAAAGTAACAAACTTGCCCTCGGTAGCGACAGTATCGTAGCCATTTGCCCTTTTGGGCCTTTAGGCTGCAGCGAGGAAACGACAGCGTCCCCCGCCTGGTTAGAACGCTAGCCGAGGGACCCCATGAAGGAAAGAGGCGACAAGCCATGGCGATGCTACCTTTCGACGACCGCGACGGCGTGATCTGGCAGAACGGGCAAATGGTTCCCTGGCGCGAGGCCAAGGTCCACGTCCTCACCCACGGCCTCCACTACGCCTCTTGCGTTTTCGAGGGCGAGCGCGTCTACAACGGCCGCGTCTTCAAGATGAACGAGCACCACCAGAGACTGCACGAATCAGCGCGGGTCCTGGGCTTTCAGATTCCCTACTCGGTCGAGCAGATCAACGAGGCGACCGAGGCGCTGCTGAAGGAGAACGGCATCTCCGAGGGCTATGTGCGCCCCGTCGCCTGGCGCGGCAGCGAGATGATGGCTGTCTCCGCCCAGCACAACAAGATCCACCTCGCGATCGCGGCCTGGGAGTGGCCCGCCTACTTCTCGCCGGAAGCCCGCCTCAAGGGCATCCGCATGAAGACCTCCAGCTGGAAGCGGCCCGCGCCGGACACCGCGCCCACCAAATCGAAGGCCGCCGGTCTCTACATGATCTGCACCCTCTCCAAGCACCAGGCGGAGGCCGAGGGCTACAACGACGCCCTGATGCTGGACTACCGCGGGCGCATCGCAGAGGCGACCGGCGCCAACATCTTCCTGGTTCAGGACGGCAAGCTGCACACGCCCACGCCCGACTGCTTCCTGGACGGCATCACCCGCCGCACGGTGATCGCGCTCGCCAAGGAGAAGGGCTACGAGGTGATCGAGCGGGCCATCATGCCCGAGGAACTGGCCAAGACGCAGGAGGTCTTCCTGACCGGCACCGCCGTCGAAGTCACCCCCGTGGCGCAAATCGACGACATGAGCTTCACGCCGGGCGAGATCACCAAGGACCTGCTGACGGCCTACGACGAACTGGTCCGCCGGCCCAACGACTTGACCGCCTCGACCTCCGCCAGCGCTGCTTGATGCCCATCGGCATCGCGCCAACGCGAAAAGAAAAGGGCCCGGCAAAGCGCCGGGCCCTTTTTCTTCGTGCCGTCAAGCTCGGCGTCAGCCGATGTTGAGGCCCTTCAGCATCAGGGGGTTCACCTGGCTGGGAGTGGTGAGCGCGACCTTGCAGATCGCCTCACGGGCGACGCGCACGGTCAAAGCGCGAAACAGCTTCATCATGGACATCTTTCCGGTCTCCTCTATCGAGTGCTCCATGACCGATTAAGTAAGCCGCCGCCTAGGGAGCGACAATTGCGATCCTTGCAGGGCTCGCCTGCGCGCCTTGCAGGATGCTGCGCTGCAACAAAAAGGGCCGGGAGCGCGAAGCCCCGGCCCATTTTCTTGTCGGCTTCAAGCCGTCGCTGAAATCAGCGCGGCTCGCTCGCCAGGCCCTTGATGATGGCGTAGCAGCCCAGCAAGAGCACGATAGTGAAGGGCAGGCCCGTTGTCACCGCCATGGCTTGCAAGGCGCCGAGACCCCCGCCCAGCAGCAGGGCGATGGCCACCAACCCTTCGAACACGCACCAGAAGACCCGCTGCGGCAGAGGCGCATCGACCTTGCCGCCGGCGGTAATGGTGTCGATCACCAGCGAACCGGAGTCCGAGGAGGTGACGAAGAACACGATCACCAGCACGATGCCGATGAACGAGGTCACCATGGCCAGGGGCAGCTGCTCCAGCATCACGAAGAGCTTCAGCTCAAGCGCGGCGTCGGCCACGCCCTGATACCCGTCCTGGACGATCTGAGTGATGGCAGTGCCGCCGAAAGCGGTCATCCAGAGCACACAGACGAGCGAGGGGATCAAGAGCACGCAGATGATGAACTCACGCACAGAGCGGCCCCTGCTGACACGGGCGATGAACATGCCCACGAAGGGTGACCAGGAAATCCACCAGGCCCAGTAGAAGGAGGTCCAGCCCTGACTGAAGTTGGCGTCGGAACGGCCTACCGGATTGGAGAGCGGCAATAGGTACTCGCCGTAAGCCAACAGGTTCTCGAAGAACCCGCTCACAATCGCGATGGTCGGCCCCACGGCCACGACGAAACCCAGAAGCAGGAAGGCCAAAACCATGTTGATTTCCGACAGGCGCTTCACCCCGGCGTCCATTCCCGCCACCACGGAGAGAAGGGCCACCGCGGTGATGGCGGCGATCAGGAACACCTTGGAGCCGTCAGAGACCGGAAACCCAAAGAGAAACTCCAAACCCGCGTTGGCCTGCTCCGCGCCGTAGCCTAGCGAGGTCGCGAGACCGAACAGCGTGGCGAAGACCGCGAGGGTGTCGATGATGTGCCCCGGCCAGCCCCAAACCTTCTCGCCGAACACCGGGTAGAGAACCGAACGCATGGTCAGCGGCAGGCCCTTGTTGTAGCTGAAGAGCGCGAGAGACAGCGCCACGATGGCGTAGATCGCCCAAGGGTGCAGACCCCAGTGGAAGATCGTCGCCGCCATGCCGAGCCGGCGGGCCGCATCGGCATCGCCGGCCGCACCGCTGAGTGGAGCCCAGCTGTCTGGCGAGCCCGCCCCCTCGGAGAAGGAGGAGGTGAAGTGTGAAATAGGTTCCGAAACGCCAAAGAACATGAGGCCGATGCCCATGCCCGCCGCGAATAGCATGGCAAACCATCCGGGATAAGAGTAGTCCGGCGTTGCTTCCTTACCGCCCAACCGTACCTTGCCGAGCGGCGAGACAATCAGGAAGAGGCAGAGGAGCACAAAGATGTTGGCCGACCCGATGAAGAACCAATCCAGGGTCGAGGTCGTCCAACTGCGCATGGAATTGAACAACGGTTCCACATCGTTCTGGAACGCCAGCGTCAAAACGACGAAGGCGACGATCACCAGACCGGAGATCAAGAAGACGGGGTTGTGGATGTCGAGGCCGAAAGGCCCGACACTTGTCGTGATGTTGTCCTGACCGATCTCGTAGTCGGTGTCGATCATATTGGCTGCCCCATCCGGGGTCAGATCCGATTGATCACTCATGAGAGTATCTCCTGCAGCTATTCAGGCTTTTCGTTACCGGTAGTCTCAGCGCACAACCAAGACGGAGATTGCGGCGTGTGAGGCGAGGTAACCCGCGTTCGATGCGAAGATGTGCTCTGGAAGGCCGGGCTGGTGAGATCCCATGACCGCGAGGTCGATACCCAGTTCGCCGGCCGCCTTCATAAGGGTATCGTCCAGGTCCACCGCAGGGTCGTGGCTGCTGTAGGCCTGGGCCTTGATCTCAATACCCTGCTTCTCGCTTTCCTGCTTTGCGAAGGCGGCAAGTTTTTCAGCGTATTCTGAAGGATTATGGGCGACCGGGCCCGGCATGCTGGTCGTTACGCCCACGCAGTAGAGATCGGCTGCATAATGTTTTGCCAGATCCGCTGCCACAGATAACGCACGTTCCAGATGCTCCAGGTGGGTCAAATCCACCGGGACCATGATGTTCTTGAACATTTACCTTCCCCTTGTTCGTTCCAAAAATCCGCGGGGCTCTTACTTCCCTGCACCCACCCTATTCATGGGCGATGCGGGGCCCCTCGTTCATCGGTTTTATTCCAGCGCCTTTGCCGGTGCTGGCCGGGCTCCCCCCCTTAGTCCATCGGCAGGAATTGAACCGAAAGGACAGGTCCTCAAGGGATGGCAATTCACACCACCCAGCTCCAAAAGCCTATGGGCCTTTGACGAAAACAGTGTCGCACGTCAGGTGCAATCTTGTCGAATTGCGACAGAGTCGTCGCTCCAACGCGGGTTTGGCGCCCCTCACCAGCTGGGGCAGCGCTGCAAGGTAAGGCGATAATTGGTGGGGCTGTCGACCCGCGCCTGCCGTTCGTTCATAAGGCTGCGAAGCTTCTCGACTTCGGGCTCCACCAGGGCCTGAACCTCCGCCAGGAGCTCCTCGGTCTTGGCTTGCGGGTCTTCGGTCCAGACCGGGGCGCTGGGGTGTGGCAGCCGGGCGCGCGCCAGCAGGTCGGCAAAGCGCGGGCGGTAGTAATCGAAGGTGTTGCGCGCCACGCGCTCATGCTCGGCCTCGTGCTGCCGGATGGCTTGATCGTTGCAGCCGTTCGGCCGGTGCTCACTGGCCACGAAGATGGTTGGCGCGGCGTAGGTGATCTCCAGCTCCACGCTTTCCAGCCAGAAGCAGTAGCCCTCGCCCTTCGGCATTGCCGCCGGCTGGATGCGGTAGGAGAGCCCTAGCCCATGGCTGTGCAGACCGTGCACTTGCCTTCCGGCGCCTTGCCCCATGCGTGCGGTCAGGTCGGCCTTGGAAAGGCTGCGGTCGATCTTCGCCTCCTCGAAGGTCAGGGTGACCTCGATCGCGTGGCTGCGGGTCGGCTGAGAAAAGCAAAGCGGCGCTGCGTCGACTTGGCTAGGGGCCAGGAGCCCGGCTGCGAGAAGCCAGGCGGCGGCGGTCAGGACTAAGCCTCTTGCGGTCGTGAAGCGTCTCGCTGGTCTGCGCGCCATGTCTTTCCTCTATCGCCGGTCCCCTGCGATTGTGACCGCTGGGCCGGCGCTTTGCCACCGCCGGATGGGACCGCTAAGATCGTGCCGATTCAAGAAACATCCAACACCGGAATTCATGGGAGACCAACGCCATGCTGCGCACCACCATCGCCGGGAGCCTGCCGAAACCCTTCTGGCTTGCAGAGCCTGAAAAGCTTTGGGCCGAGTGGCGCTTCAGCGGCGAGGAACTGGACGAAGCCAAGCGGGACGCCGCCCTGCTCTGGATCAAGGAGCAGGAGGACGCGGGCATCGACATCGTGACCGATGGCGAGCAGTTTAGGATCCATTTCGTGCATGGCTTTCTGGAGCACATCGAAGGCATCGACTGGCAGAAGAAGACGCAGATGGGCATCCGCGACAACCGCTACGTCGTGGACGTCCCGACGGTGACCGGCAAGGTCTCCCGCAAGTACCCGATCCATAGCGAAGAGGTGCGCTTCACCCGCGCCCACGCCACCAAGGGCCTGAAGGTGACCCTGCCGGGGCCCATGACGATCTGCGACACCATCGCCGACGACCACTACGGCAGCCGCCCGGAGATGGCCATGGCTTTCGCCGAACTCCTGAACCAGGAGGCGCGTGAGCTGGAGGCCCTGGGCGCCGATATCGTTCAGTTCGACGAGCCCGCCTTCAACGTCTTCATGGAGGATGTGAAGGACTGGGGCGTCGCGACCTTGGAGCGGGCCGCCGAGGGCCTGAAATGCAAGACGGCCGTCCACATCTGCTACGGCTACGGCATTCAGGCGAACCTCGACTGGAAGAAGACGCTGGGGAACGAGTGGCGGCAGTACGAGGACACCTTTCCCGTGCTGAACGAAAGCAAGATCCAGCAGGTCTCCCTCGAATGCGCGAACTCCCGCGTGCCGCTCTCGCTGCTCGGCCTGCTCGACAAGAAGGAGCTGATGGTCGGGGCCATCGACGTGGCGACCAAGGAGATCGAGACGCCCGAGGAGGTGGCCGAGACGATCCGCGCGGCCATGGAGTTTGTCGATCCGGAGCGGATCTACCCCTGCACCAACTGCGGTCTTGCGCCCCTGCCCCGCAGCGTCGCGCGCGGCAAGCTGCAAGCGCTGGCGGCGGGAGCGGAACTGGTCAGGAAATCTCTCTGAGAAAAGAAAACCCCGCCCCGCGCCAAAGAAGCTGCTTTCTATAATTGTATAGTTAAGTGTTGTTCCCCGATAATATTGTCGTTCTTCTAACCTCAGTCGAGGAGACTTGAGGAAGCGGCATGGCGCGACGAGAGCGGGAAGCAGGCCTGGACATGGCCCGCGGGGGTGTTTTCAGGCACCTGGGCGCGGCCGTCATCGTGCTGGGGATCGGCGGCTATGGGATCTTCACCGCCGCTGGCTACGTCAAAAGCAACTTCCTGGGCTTCCTGGGCGGTGCGGACTACCAATACGCGGCCAACAAGGGCGTGGCCGAGGCCCTGCTCGCCAAGCGCCAGCTGGCCGGCTACCTGAAGGAAGGTTTGGAGTACTACCCGCTCTGGCGGCCGGTGTCGGAGCGCCTGCCCGCTCTCCTCGACCAGCCGCCCGAAGAGGTCGCCGACTGGCATGCCTTCGGGGCCAGCCTCGAAGGCTTCACCGCCAAGGACAAGCGCAACGCCATCCAGAGCTATCTCGACGGCCTCCGCTTTGAGCGCGACCGGGGCAAGAACGACTGGAGCGATCCGCATGAGACCCTGGCGCGCGGATACGGCGACGCCGAAGACCTTGCGAGCGTCGCCTATTACATGGCGCTCGCCTCGGGTCACCCTGTGGAGAGCCTCGCCATCACGCAAGGCCGGGACCGGCGCGGCTTCGAACACGCCCTGGTGCTGTTCGAGGAAGGGGGCGAGATCTGGATCCTGGAGTTGGCCGAACCCGGCGCGGTTCCGCTGGAGCGCTCCGGCTTCACACCCCGGGTCTATGGTCAGCTTGAGAACAGCATCGTCCCGACCAGCAAAGCGAGCCCCTGACCGCTCATACCCGAACTTCCTTGGGCCTAGACCGGCGCGGGCGCGCCCAGGCTGTGGACTCCGAAGAGAATCAGAAGCGCCATGACGATGGTGATGACCACGGCCAGCACGCCCACGGCGAGGCCGATCATGAGCACCACCCCATCGCGCTCCACCAACCCCAGGGAGGAGATGAAGATCGCGATCGCGGGGCCGTAGCCGCTCAAGGGGATCGGCAGGAAGAGCGCGAGCGAGAAGATCAGCAAGGCAATCCCGATCAGGCGTTCGCGCGAGGGCGTGAAGAACTCGGGCCTGCGCGGGTGGGCGATACGCTCCAGCGGGCGCAGCAGGAAGCGGAACCTGTGGATCGTCGCCCGGACCGAACGCCGCTTGAAGGCGCGGTCGGTCATGATGCGCGGCAGGTGGATGTGGCGGTAGCCCGCCGCCATTTGCCCGGCCACCCAGATGACCGGCAGCGCGGTCAGCATGTTGGAGCCGATGGGCAGCGGCAGCAGTGAGATCAGCGTGAAGACGAAAAGGCACCAGCCGAAGGAACGCTCGCCCAGATCCTCGAGAATCTCCCCCAGGGTGATGGTCTCATCGCTTCTGTCGGGGCGCGCTTGATCGGCTTTCTTGCCGTCTTGCCCCTTGCCTTCCTTTGAGCGCCGTCCCCCGCCATGCCGCGCCGCCAACAGGATGGAGCGGGACATCTTTCGGCGCTTCTTGCGCTCCGGGGGCTTCTGATCGTCGGCGGTCATGCCGCAACTGCTCGCATCTTACCGGGGGAGAGGGAGAGCATCGCTTCCACCGTTATGTAAGCCCCCGGCGCGATCAGAACAAGCGCGTCCTGGCCACTTTCAGCCGCCAAGAATCCCGGCGCTGGAAGACCCGGTCACGATTCTTTGTGCCGGCGTGATTTGAGCCCGCCGCGTTCTGCGGCGATATCAGAGGGGCGCGCCGGAGTGGCGCGGCTTTCGTGCAGCGGTTTGACGCTGTCACCCCTCTTAACGCGGAGCAAAGGCGTCCAAACATGCGTAAGTACATTCTAGCTTCTGCTTTCTCCCTGATGATGATCGGGAGCGCTGCGGCGGGCGAGCAGTACATCGACCAGTCCGGCTATGCCGCCGGTGGCTACGATGTCGTCGCCTATTTCGATCTGGAACAGTCTCCGGTCGGCACCAAGCAGCCCGAAGCCATTCCCGGCAAGACCGGCATCACGGCTGAATACAACGGCGCCACCTGGGCCTTTTCCAGCGAAGCGAACCGGGACAAGTTCCTGGCCGATCCCGAGAAGTATGCGCCGGCCTATGACGGCCACTGCGCCTATGGCATCGCCCAAGGCGGCAAGGTTCCCGGCAATCCGAACCTCTGGCGGATCCGCGACGGCAAGCTCTACCTGAACATCACGCCGACGGTCGTGGGCTTCTGGGAGTCCGACATCCCCGGCAACCTCACCAAGTCGGAGGCGAACTGGACCTCGCTCGGCTCCAAGGAGGCCTCGTCCAAGAGCTGGAAGGCGATCGCCGACAACGACGGCACCTATTCCACCTCCGCACCGCTCGATAACTGATCTCGCTCGGCTTGACCCTCAACCACTCCAAAGGAAGGACCTGAACCTATGGAACACCGCAGCAAGAAGATAAACGCCGCCATGATCGCGGGCGCCGTCGCCCTGGCCGTTTCAGCCACGGCGGGCGCCAAGACCGCCTCGGCCCAGGCCAAGGAGAAGTGCTTCGGCATCTCCCTGGCGGGGCAGAACGACTGCGCCGCCGGACCCGGCACCACCTGCGCCGGCACCTCCAAGGTCGATTACCAGGGCAACGCCTGGACGCTGGTTCCCGCCGGCGAGTGCGCCAAGTACGGCGTCGAGGAGTCCGAGGCCAAGTACGAGCTGCCGGGCGACCGCGTGGGTTCCCTGGAAGCCCTCGACCGCGATCTGCCGCAAGGCTGAACGCTTAGCCGAAGGCAGGGCTGAACGCCTGGCCGCTCTTGGCGGCAAGGCATGGCAAAGGGCCGGCCCACCGTCCAGGTGCGGCCGGCTCCTCGCCTTAACGGGAATCCCCCAAGATGGTCTCCAGCGCTCATACCGTCCAAGGGACGCCGCCCAAGAAAACCGGCGTCAGCTTCAAGGCGGAGCACTTCCAGGCGATCCGCTCGGAGACGCCAGCCGCCGGCTGGTTCGAGGTGCACGCCGAGAACTACATGGGCGCGGGCGGCCCGCCTCACGCGCAGCTTGAGGCGATCCGCCGGGACTACCCCCTCTCCCTCCACGGGGTCGGCCTCTCCCTGGGCGGGACCGACCCGCTGGACCGCGAACACATGCTGCGCTTCAAGGCGCTCTGCGAGCGCTATCAGCCCTGGATGGTAAGCGAGCATCTCGCCTGGACCCGTCACGGCGGCGAGTTCTTCAACGACCTGCTGCCCCTGCCCTATACAGAGGAGACCCTGGACCGGGTGGCCGGGCGCATTCAGCAGTTCCAGGATGTCTTGGGCCGCCAGGTCCTGATCGAGAACCCCTCCCTTTACATCGGTTTCGAGGACAGCGCCCTTGAGGAAACCGCGTTCCTGCGCGCCCTGGCCAAGCGCAGCGGCTGCGGCCTCCTGCTCGATCTGAACAACCTCGTGGTCTCCGCGACGAACAGGGGCTATGAGGCGGCGGATTACCTCTCCGCCTTTCCGCTTCCTCTGGTGGGCGAGATCCACTTGGCCGGGCACGCGAGCGAGACCTTGCCCTCGGGACGCCCGCTGCTTATCGATGCCCACGACCGCCCGGCGGGCAATGCCGTCTGGTCGCTCTTCGCCGCCTTGCGGGCTGAGGGGCACGAGGCCCCCGCGCTGGTCGAGTGGGACAACGACCTGCCCGACTGGCCGGTCCTGCTGGCCGAAGCGCAGAAGGCCGACAGGATCGCCGAAGAGGCGAAGGCCCAGCGCGAGGGAGCCAGCCTCCATGCCTGATCACGCCCGGTTGGAAAAGGCTTTCACCGCCGCGCTCAAGGACCCCGATCGGGCTCTGCCGGACGGCATCCGGAGCGGCGGGGACGAGGACGCTCTCCGCGCCTTCAACGTCTACCGTAACAATCGCATCGTCAGCCTGATCGATGCTTTGAAGCAGACTTACCCGGCGGTGCTTCGCTTCGTCGGTGCGGAGTTCTTCGAAGCCGCCGGGCGGCTCTATCTTGAGGTCGAGCCGCCGCGCTCGCCGGTGCTGCTGACTTTCGGCGCGGGCTTCGGCGATTTTCTGGAAGGCTTCGAGCCCGCCCGGAGCGTTCCCTACCTGGGCGACCTCGCGCGCTTCGAATGGGCCCGGGTCGAGGCGACCAACGCGCCCGACGCCGCCTCCTTGCCCATCGAACGGCTCCAGGGCCTCGCAGCGGAGGACCTGGCGGCGTTACGCTTCTCCTTGCACCCCTCCCTGCGCCTGCTGTCGTCGCGCTACCCCGTCGCCTCGCTTTGGGCGGCGACCGAGGGCGGAGACGAAGGGTTGGAGGTCAAGATGGACGCGGGCGAGGAGATCGTCCTGCTCCGCCCGGCGCTCTCGGTCGAGCAGCGCGTCTTGCAGGTCGGCGACCATGCCTTTCTCCGCCGTCTGGCCGCGGGAGAGACGCTTCACGAGGCAGCGGAGACAGCCGCGGAGCAAGACGGACAGTTCGACCTTTCGACAGCCCTTTCAGGAATCTTCGAGATCGGCGCGGTCTGCGGGCTCGCAGCCCCGGATGGCCGTTCAATCACATAAGGATACCAAAGCCATGATCTCTACTCTCAGCTCTCTATACGGGCGCGTCGTCGGGGCAGTGGAACGCGGGCTGGACCCCTGGTTCACGGGTCTTCTCGCCCGCTTCGTCTTCGCTGCGGTTCTGCTGGTCTACTACCTGAACTCGGCATCGACCAAGGTGGGCGACGGCCTCGCGGGCTTCTTCTCGATTGGCGACAACGCCTATTTCCAGATCCTGCCCAGCGTTGTCGAGGCCTACGGGTACGACGCGTCCCAGGTGCCTCTTTTCCCCTACGGCCTGATCGTCGCCGCCGGGACCTATGCGGAGTTCATCCTGCCGCTGCTGATCGTGGCGGGCGCCTTCACCCGGCTGGCGGCACTGGGCATGATCGGCTTCACGCTGGTGCAGAGCTATGTGGACATCGCCTTCCACGGCGCCGACGCCGAGACGGTGGGGAGCTGGTTCGACCGCTTTCCCGATGCCGCCATCCTCGACCAGCGCGCGCTCTGGGTCTTCCTGCTCGCCTACCTCGTCATCCGCGGCGCGGGGACGCTGTCGGTCGATCATCTGGTGTGGCGGCGGCTGGAAGCCGTGCCTTAAGATGCTTGAAGCGGAGGACGCGTCAGGAGGGTGCGCCAGACCATGAAGCATTCGGCTGCTCAAAGGCCCTGGCCGTTCGGCCGGAAGCCTCTAGCCTTGCTGCTGGGCGGGATTGCCTGGAGCTGCCTCTGGCATCCGGACACAGGGGCGGCGCAGGAGGAGACGCGAATCGTGCGGACCTCCGAGCCGGACAGCCCGGCCGCCCTGCTCTCGGCGCCCCATGTCGGGGCGGGCCTCTGCGATGTTGCCGACCGGACGCCCGTTCGCTTCCTCCGCTCCGCCCGACACGGACCTCATAGCTATGCTGAAGTGAAAGTCCTGGACGGCGATTGCGAAGGGCAACAGGGTTATCTGCCCTCGCAGGTTCTGCACCCGGCGGACCTTGCCAATTGATGCGTAGGCTAAAAGCAAGCCCTTGCTTTCAGCCCTTGAATTGCTCAATTGTCTTGATCCTGGAAAGAGGTGAAGAGCCATGAAGCAGCACGTATTGGACGCGACGGACGTTCGCATTTTAACTGCGCTTCAGACACACGGCCGCCTCAGCAAGTCGCAGTTGGCCGAAGCGGTCAACCTGTCGCCAACGCCCTGCTGGATCCGGGTCGACAGGCTGAAGAAGGCGGGGATCATTCGCGGCTATCACGCCGACATCGTTCTCGACAGCATCGCCGAGGTCAGCCAGGTGGTGGTGACCGTCTCCCTGGAGAGTCACCGCAAGACCGATTTCGAACGCTTCGAGGCGCGCATCGCCGACTTGAAGGAAGTGACCAACTGCATCGCAACGGGCGGGGGAATGGACTACGTCCTGACCGTCGTCACCTCGAACCTGCAGACCTTCCAGGCGCTGATGGACAGCCTGCTGTCCGAAGGTCTGGGCATCGACCGCTACATGACCTACATCGTCACGCGAACCGTCAAATCCACCCAGCCCGATTTGGCCCGCTTGCTCCTGCGCTGAGGCCCCCGGGACCCGCTTTTTCGCCTGCTTGGTCCGAACGGCCTATTTCAATCCCGGATTTTGGCACGAACGAACCACGGCAGGGGCCGCATTTAGACCGCATATATTAGCGAGCAGCGTTACACAGTGCGCCCAGTGAGGTTGACGTGCCCGGTGGTCGGGCCGCCTCGAGACGAGGGTAGAAACTGTGAGCAATATCGGTCTTTTCAGGTTTGGAACGCAGATCCGGAAGTCCCCCTATTTCGACGCGACCGTTCGCTGGGGCGCGCAGGAATTTTCGGTGTACAACCACATGTACATCCCCCGGAACTTCACCAACCCGGAGCAGAACTTCTGGAACCTCATCAACGAGGCCATCCTCTGCGACGTCGGCGTCGAGCGCCAGGTCGAAGTGACCGGCCCGGACGCTGCTAAGTTCGTCCAGATGATGACGCCGCGCGACCTCTCCAAGATGGCGGTCGGGCAGTGCAAGTACGTCCTGATCACCAACGCCGACGGCGGCATCCTGAACGACCCGATCCTGCTGCGCCTCGGTGAGAACCACTTCTGGATCTCGCTGGCGGACAGCGATGTCCTCTTGTGGGCGCAGGGCCTGGCCATCAACAGCGGCATGGACGTTTCCATCTGCGAACCCGACGTTTCGCCGCTGCAGTTGCAGGGTCCCCTGTCGGGCAAGATCATGGAGGCCCTGTTCGGCGAGTGGATCAAGGAGATCCGCTACTACTGGCTCCGCGAGACCGAGTTGAACGGCATCCCCCTGGTCATCTCGCGCACCGGCTGGTCCAGCGAGCTGGGATACGAGATCTACTTGCGCGACGGATCGCGCGGCGATGAGCTCTGGGACACCATCATGGAGGTCGGTCAGCCGCTCGGCCTGAAGGCGGGCCACACCTCGACCATTCGCCGGATCGAAGGCGGCATGCTCTCCTACCATGCCGATGCCGACATCACCACCAACCCCTTCGAGCTGGGCATGGACCGGCTCGTGAACTTGGACATGGAAGCCGACTTCATCGGCAAGGCGGCCTTGAAGCGGATCCGTGACGAGGGTGTCAGCCGCAAGCAGATCGGCCTGATCATCGACTGTCAGCCGCTCGCCGCGCCCAACACCTCGTTCTGGCCGGTCATCATCGGTGACGAGACCATCGGCAAGGTTACCTCGGCGACCTACTCGCCGCGCCTCGATCAGAACATTGCCCTTGCGATGGTCTCGGTCGGCCACACCGAAATCGGAACGGCCGTCGAGGTCCAGACCGAGATCCGGCGGATGCCCGCGACCGTGGCCGAGGTCCCCTTCTACGACCCGCAGAAGAAGATCGCCACCAACGCCCTGTAACGGAGAAGCCTCGTCATGTCCGAACTGTCGATCAATCTGGACTGGTACCGCACGACCCCTGAGTTGCGCGCCGGTGCGTACTCCAACGCGCACCGCGTACGCTACAACGAATCGTCGGAACTGGACGTCGACGCCGCGCCGGACTGGGGAGGCGATGCCGCCAGCACGAACCCCGAGCAGGCCCTCGCGGCATCGCTTTCCAGCTGCCACATGATGACCTTTCTGGCGTTTGCCGCGAAGGCCGGTTGGCCGGTCGCAAGCTACAGCGACCACGCCGTCGCCCACCTGGGCAAGAACCCACAGGGCAAGATGGCCGTGATGCGGGTCGACCTGCACCCGGTCGTCCGTTTCGACAGCGGCTTTTCCGTCGAGTCCTCGAAGCTCGAGGAGATGCAGCATCGCGCCCACCGCTACTGCTTCGTGGCCAACTCCTTGGCCGACTACGTCGAAAACAACATCGCCTGACGGAGAGAAGAGCGAACAGATGACGGAGCCCTCGGACAGCATTCTCCTTCGCGAGCAGGTGGGAACGGGAATTCTCTGCCTCACCCTGAACGACGTCGGGCGGCGCAATGCGCTCTCCGAGGCCATGTTGAAGGTCCTGGGCGATGCCGTGACCGCCGCCGGTTCCGACCCCGCGACGCGGGCGGTCATCCTGGCGGCGAACGGCCCGGCCTTTTGCGCCGGTCACGACCTGAAGGAACTGACCGCCGGACGTGCCTCGCCAGATGGCGGGAAAGCCTACTTCACGAAGATCATGGGGATGTGCTCGGGCGTCATGCAGGCCATCGTCGCTTGCCCCAAGCCGGTGATCGCCGAGGTGTCGGGCATCGCAACGGCGGCGGGCGCCCAGCTCGTCGCGAGCTGCGATCTCGCCGTTGCGGCCGAAGAGGCCAAGTTCAGCACGCCGGGCGTCCATATCGGCCTGTTCTGCTCCACCCCGATGGTCGCCCTGTCCCGAAACGTCTCGGCCAAGCACGCCATGGAGATGCTCCTGACCGGCGATATGATCTCCGCCGCCCGCGCCGCCGAGATGGGTCTGGTCAACCGGGTCGTCTCCGCCGACCGCCTCCGCGCGGCCTCCATGGACTTCGCCGACAAGATCGCCGCCAAGTCCAGCCGCACCCTCTCCATCGGAAAGCGGGCCTTCTACGAGCAGCGCGAGATGGGCCTGGCGCAGGCTTACAGCTACGCCTCCAACGTCATGGTCGAGAACATGATGATCCAGGATGCCCAGGAAGGGATCGGCGCCTTCATCGAGAAGCGCCAGCCCGCCTGGCAGGACAAGTAGGACATCATGAGCAATCCCTACAACACCGATCTGGACCGCAATCCGGCGAACTACCAGCCGCTGACGCCGCTCACCTTCCTGGAGCGTGCCGCGAGCGTGCACCCGGACCACACGGCGATCATCCACGGGGCCTTGCGCCGCAGCTACGCGGAGTTCTATGCGCGCTCGCGCCAGTTGGCCTCGGCGCTGTCCCGCCGCGAGATCGGGCGCGGCGACACGGTCTCGGCGCTCCTGGCCAACACGCCGGCGATGCTGGAGTGTCACTACGGCGTACCCATGTGCGGCGCCGTGCTGCATTCGATCAACACCCGGCTGGATGCCGCCACCGTCGCCTTCCAACTGGATCACGCCGGCTCGAAGATCATCTTCACGGACCGCGAGTTCATGCCGCTCTTGCAGCAGGCCCTCGCCATGACGCAGGTGCAGCCCTTCGTGGTGCAGTACGACGATCCGGAATACAGCGGCGCGAACGGCGCCGAGGATGTCCAAGACTACGAAGCCTTCCTGACCGAAGGCGACAGCGCCTACGACTGGCTGATGCCCGAAGACGAGTGGGACGCTATTTCGATCAACTACACCTCCGGCACGACCGGCGACCCCAAGGGCGTGGTCTCCCACCATCGCGGCGCCTACCTGCTAGCCCAAGGCAACGCCCTGACGACCTCGATGGCCAAGCACGCCGTCTACCTCTGGACGTTGCCGATGTTCCACTGCAACGGCTGGTGCTTTCCCTGGACCTTGTCGGCCATCATCGGGACCCATGTCTGCCTTCGCCAGGTCCGCGCCGACGCCATCTGGAACAGCTTGGCCGATCATGGGGTCACGCACCTCTGTGGCGCTCCCATCGTGATGTCCCTGATGATCGGCGCGCCGGAGGGCGAGAAACGCGACCTCGACCGCCGGGTCCAGTTCTTCACCGCCGCGGCGCCGCCGCCGGCCAGCCTTCTGGCGAACATGCAAGCCGCCGGTTTCGACGTGACCCACCTCTACGGCCTGACCGAGACCTACGGCCCGGCCGTCGTGAACGACTGGCACAGCGCCTGGTCCGATCTGCCCGCTGGCGAACAAGCCACCCTGAAGGCCCGTCAAGGCGTGCGCTACCTGCCCTTGGAAGGCCTCGAGGTCATGGACCCGGAGACCATGATGCCGACACCCCATGACGGCGTCGCCTTGGGGGAGGTCATGTTCCGCGGCAATGTCGTGATGAAGGGCTACTTCCGGAATCCGGGCGCGACCCGGAAGGTCTTCGCGGGCGGATGGTTCCATTCCGGCGACCTCGGCGTGACCCACCCCGACGGCTATATCGAACTGAAGGACCGGTCGAAGGACATCATCGTGTCCGGCGGCGAGAACATCTCCTCCATCGAGGTCGAGGAGGCGCTCTACCGCCACCCAGCGGTCGCCGTCGCCGCCGTGGTCGCGATGGCCCACGATAAATGGGGCGAGACGCCTTGCGCCTTCGTGCAGTTGGCGTCGAACGCCGAGGTCAGCGCGGAGGAGCTGCGCGACTGGTGCCGCAAGCATCTCGCGTCCTACAAGGTTCCCTCCAGGTTCGTCTTCGACGAGGTTCCCCGGACACCGACGGGAAAGATACAGAAGTTCATCCTGCGGCAGCGCGCCTCGGACCTCGCGGCGACTCACGCCAAGGCTGTCTGAGGGCCCGAGGCAGCGCCAGGACGCCTTTTCATTCGAGTTTCAGGGAATCCCGGTACTCTGGGACCACGCAGTCCCAACCGAGTTCTTCTTCGATCCGGAGCCTCAGAGCTTCGGCCGCCTCCGGTTCGCCGTGGGTGATGAAGGTCGTCCTGGGCGGGCGTTCCATCGCCTTCAGCCAGGACAGGATTTCGTCCGCATCGGCATGGGCTGAAAGCATATCCAGGCAAGAAACCTTGGCGCGCACGGGATAGTGGCCGCCGTGAATCTTGATGCTCTCGGCCCCAGCCAGCATGGCCGCTCCGCGGGTTCCCGCGGCCTGGAAGCCGGTGAATAGGATGGCGTTCCTGGGGTCCGGGGCGAGTCTCTTCAGGTGATGGAGCACCCGCCCGCCCGTTGCCATTCCGCTTGCTGAAATGATGATGGCCGGCACACGCAGATTTCCGAGAGCTTTGGACTCCTCAACCTCCCGGACATAGGTCGCGACATCGCAAACGGCCTTGGCTTCAGCTTCGCTCAAGCGATGGCTGTCGGCGTGACGGCGAAAGATCTCACTGGCGTTGATCGCCATCGGGCTGTCCAAATAGATGGGGAGGTTGGGTATGGCGCCCCCGCGCAAGAGCCTCCAGAGATGGAAGAGCATCAGCTGGCTGCGCCCGACCGCAAAAGCCGGTATCAAGACGCTGCCTCCCCTTTCGGCAGTTTCCTTGATGACCGTGGCCAGCAGCGTTTCCGGGTCCTCGGGGTCGTGCCGGCGGTCGCCGTAGGTGGACTCGACAACCAAGTAATCCGCCCCGGACGGCCGCCAAGGAGCCAGCATCACCGGGTCGTTCGGCCGCCCCAGATCGCCCGAGAACACCAAACGGTGACCGTCGAGCTGCATCTCCAGGCAAGCGGCCCCCAGGATATGGCCCGCCCGCCTTAGCACGACGGTGATGCCGGGCAGCGGCTCCCACTCTTTATCGAAGGGGATGGGGGTGAAGCTCTCTAGCGCGGCGCGGCCGTCTGCTTCGTCATAGAGCGGCAGAGCCGGGCGGTGCTTGCTGAATCCATGGCGGTTCGCGAACTCCGCGTCCTTCTCTTGAAGGTATCCGCTGTCGGGCAGCAGGATCTCGCAGAGATCGCGGGTGCCCTCGCTGCTATAGACGGGACCCGAAAAGCCATTCCGAATCAAAAGCGGCAGATATCCGCTGTGGTCGATATGCGCATGCGTGAGAACCACCGCATCGATCTCGGCTGGGTCCACCGGCAGCGGCCGCCAGTTCTTGAGGCGGAGGTTCTTGTATCCTTGAAAGAGGCCGCAATCGATCAGCAGTCGCCGCCCCGCAGCCTCCAGCAGATACTTCGAGCCGGTGACGGTGCCTGCCGCCCCAAGGAAGCTTAGACGAACCATGCTTACCGCACTCCCACGTTACCTTGGTGAATCAAAGCCCCTCACCCGCGCCGCAGATTCCAGGGCTTCAAATGCCCCCAAGATGGACCAGTATCTCACGAAGCGCCAGACCGCCGGTCAGCAAGAGCCCCAGCAGCCCGATCCAACGGCGGCGGTACAGCGGACCCGCCCGCTCACGCGCGCCGAGAACCACGAGTGAGAGGTTCACTGAGGCGAACACGATCAAGGTGACCGTGGTCGTGGCGCGCGCCAACGACGCGAGGGGAAAGGCCAGCGCCAAGCCCGCGATGATCCCGGTGACGACCCAGATCGCCACGACCGGGGTGTGCCTCTTGCCGATGCGGGCGAGGACGGAGGGCAGCATCTTTTCGCGCGCCATGCCATAGAGCAGACGGCTCGCCATGATCACCTGGACAATGACCCCGTTTATTACCGCAATGAGCGCCAGACTCGATAGCCAGGTGCTCGACCAGCCCGTCAATTGCGTCCAGAGGGCCGACAGCGGAGCGGCGCTGCCCGCCAGCGCCTGCGGATCGGGAGAGGCGACGGCGATCAAGGCCAGCAGGACGTAAAGCGTCGTGGTGATGGCCAGGGTCCAGAAGATCGCCTTGCCCATGACGCTCTCCGGATTGACCGTCTCCTCAGCCATATTGACGATGTCCTCAAAGCCGATGAAGGCGAAGAAGGCGAGCACGGCCGCCGTCAGCACGGCGGCGAGCGGAAGCGCGCTGCTCGTTCCAAAGGCGGCCACCCATGGCTCAATCGTCAGCAGCTCTGGCACTCCGGCGACGATGAGCACAGCGAGCACGCCGACCTCGATGACGGTGATGACCGCCGCCGCGCCGACGCTTTCCTTCACGCCCCTTTGGGTGAGCAGCCCGATGGCGCCGAGTGCCGCCAGGATCGTCACCGGCCCGGGGATGGGCGCGAGCTCGGCGACATAGCCGGTGAAGCCGACCACGATGGTCGCGCTGGATACGATCCCGGTGACCGCCACGCCGACGCCGATCGCGAGGCCGGCGCCCTTTCCGAAGGCTGTTTTGACATAGAGCGAAGCGCCGGCCGCTCTTGGGAATCCCGCGGACAGGGTGGCGTAAACGATGGCCGTCACTCCGGCGATCACGGCGGCCAGCAAGAAAGCCAGCGGCGCCCGAGGGCCGGCAATCCCCACGACCGTGCCGATCATGACGAAGATACCGGCGCCGACTGTCACGCCAACGCCATAGAGCACCAGCAGTAGCAGGCCGAGGACGCGCGACAGACTCCGCTTTTCAGCCGGCTCGCGCAGGCTCATACCGCTAGGCCTTTGAATGAGGCAGGGGCCACTCTTTTTCTCTCCGCCGCCATGATAGGGCCAAAGGCTAGGAGCACGGTCGGCCCGGCGCTTTGACATGTCGCAAATCCGGGACCGCGCAGGCTGCACTGCTGGGAGCGGATGCGGACAAGCGTTAGAATCAGATTTGGTTCGCTAAGACGCTGAAGCTATCATCGTTGTACTTCATTATTGCAGCAGTCCCCAGGTTTGGGCTTGAGCAGCGCGCCACACCCTTTGCAGTCATAGAACCACTGGCAAGCATCCCTGGGCATTGTCTCCAGCTCGACATGACCGCAGAGGGGGCAAGTGATCTCGGATTCCAGGACCGGTTCTGGTTTCGATGTCGTCACCATCCCTGCCCGCCTGATTTGGATACCCATCAACCTACAGATGAGCCTATTCTAACCGCGGGTGCGCCGAAAGCGCTTGTCTGGCTTAAGGGAAGATCTTGTATGACCGTTAAGATCATAGGTGCTGGCGTCGGACGCACGGGCACCTATTCACTCAAGCTTGCTCTCAATCAGCTTGGCTTTGGACCATGCCATCATATGGAAGAGGTGCTGTTTAACCTGCCCTCACAGGTGCCCCTGTGGTCGGCGGCTGTCGAGGGGC
This sequence comes from Limibacillus sp., assembly GCA_037379885.1. NCBI lineage: Bacteria > Pseudomonadati > Pseudomonadota > Alphaproteobacteria > Rhodospirillales > Rhodovibrionaceae > Limibacillus > Limibacillus sp. Next base: position 2,351 of record JARRJC010000033.1, on the reverse strand, counting down.
GCGCGGATTGGGACGCCATCTATCAGGGCTATTCGAGCGCGGTGGATTGGCCGACCGCGGGATTCTTCAGGGAGCTGCACGCCGCCTATCCGGAGGCGAAGTTCATTCTCACCCTTCGAAGTCCCGATACGTGGGCGGCAAGCTTCTCAGAGACCATCTATAAGCTCCTCGGCAAGAAACAAGACGCCCCGGAGGAGATGCGGGCTTGGCTCGACATGGCAGCCAAGGTCATCGAGAAGACGGGCTTTCCTTCAGGTCTGGATCTCGAAGGCTTGAAGAAGGCCTTCCTCGCTCACGAAGAGGCCGTCAGGGCGGCGATTCCAGAAAGGCAGTTGCTCGTCTTTCAGGTGAAGGATGGCTGGGCGCCTTTGTGTGAGTTTCTGGAGAAGCCCGTTCCCTCAGAGCCCTTTCCCCGAACCAACGACCGGGGCGAGTTCTGGGATCGCGTCGCGGGTGTGAAGTAAGCCTTCTGCGGGCTGCGGCGGTGCCTCTTTCGGTTAAGGGCGGGAAATTGAAGGGATGAGGCGGTCATGCCGGGAAAGAGCGTTCTGATCGCAGGCGGGCGGGTGTTCACGGCGGACCCGGAAGAACCCTGGGCGCAGGCGGTCGTGGTGCAGGACGACAAGATCGTCTACGTCGGCGACTCAGATGGGGCGACCTTGGCGGCTGGGGCGGATTGCGAACGGATCGATGCGTCCGGCGGTCTGATCTTGCCGGGGTTCGTGGATGGTCATGCTCACCTGGCGATGACCGGTGCGGCGATGCGCAAGGCTCAGCTGCGCGGCGCGGGAAGCGTTGAGGAGATCCGCCGCCGGGTCCACCAATGGGCAGAGGAGAACCCCGATGCGCCCAGAGTTCTCGGCACCGCCTGGGTTCATGGCGATGTGCCAAATGGCCGCCCGGACAAGACGATGCTGGACGATATCGTGCCGGACCGGCCGGTCTACCTGGACGCGTTTGATTTTCACTCGACTTGGGTGAACTCGGCAGCGCTCGAGGAACTCGGCATCACCAGGGAGACTCCCGATCCTGTCGGCGGCGAGATCGTGCGGGATCCGGAAACCGGCGAGGCGACCGGCTGGCTGCAGGAAACGGTGACCTCGAACATGGTCTGGCCCCTCCTCAACAAGGTGTCGGCGGATGAGCTCGACCAGCAGGTCTGCGCGGCGCTCCAGGCTTTCGCCCGGGCAGGAATCACCTCGATTGTCGAGATGGGCCTGGAGGAGGAGGTGCTTGAATCCCTGGCCCGCTTGCAGGCGGCGGGCAAGCTCACGGCGCGCGTCATCGGGCACATGATCATGTGGCGGACCGGGAACCTGGACGAGGAACTGGCGCAGGTCGCGCGGGCCGCCGAACTCGCCGAGCAGCATCAGGGAGACATGCTGCGGGTCACCGGCATCAAGTTCATTGGGGATGGAACCATCGACGGCTGCACGGCGGCGCTGAGCCAGCCCTACAGCGACGGCACCAACTGCGATCCGATCTGGCCGCTCGACGCTCTGATCCCGATGGTCGCGGCCGCCGACAAGGAAGGTTTGCAGGTCGCCATTCACGCCATCGGCGATGCGACGATCGACGACGCCATCGACGCGATCGAGAAGGCCGCAGAGGTCAATGGAACCACCGGGCGGCGCCATCGGATCGAGCACCTTGAATACGCGCGCCATGACCAGATCGAGCGGATCGGCAGGTTGGGCATCACAGCCTCGATGCAGCCGGTTCATGTCGATCCCGCCTATCTTGCGAACTGGCTGGAGAAGCTGGGACCCGAGCGGGGCGCAAACGGTTTCGCCTGGCCGCTTTACCTGACGGCGGGTGCGCCGCTGGCCTTTGGATCGGACACGCCGACAGCGCCCCACGAGGCGCTGCCCAACATGTACATCGCTTCGACCCGCCGCTCCCCGAGTGACGAGACGATCCAGCCGCACCGGCCCGACTGGGCCTTGCCGATGGAAGACGCGATTTGCCACGGCACGCGGGAACCAGCCTGGTCGGCGCACCTGGAGAAGACCACGGGTATGTTGAAAGCGGGCAAGGCCGCGGACATCGTTGTGCTGGACCGGGACTTCTTCGCCGAAGGCCCCAAGTCTCTTCTGAGCACCGACGTTTCACTGCTGTTGATGAACGGCAAGGTCGTCTACTCGGCGTAGCCCCCTGACGGCGAAACGAATGACCTCCGTCAGTTCGAGTTCTGGACGTGACTCTTGGGTCTTTTCCACACGCAAAAAAGCCCCGCCAACAGGTCAGTTGGCGGGGCTTTATCTATTTGGTTGCGGGGGTAGGATTTGAACCTACGACCTTCAGGTTATGAGCCTGACGAGCTACCGGACTGCTCCACCCCGCGTTAGGAG